>NZ_JAMPQL010000018.1:0-92412 GCF_028482435.1 Providencia sp. PROV119 | reverse complement strand
AAGAAAATTCTACTTATTAATACACCGATTTTTCGGGGGGATTACCGGGGCGCTTTATTGGCTAACATGTTTTTTTTCACAGCATCTTAATATTCGACCGCATCACGCCACTGATAATTAAATCCAAATCCCCAACAATGGCGACAACATAATCGACGATATTCGGTTAGCTCATTTACGTCTGCAGTTGCAATATCCCACCACATTTTTAATACGGCATCTTGGGTTATCTCGGTTCTACGTTCTCGTTCTGCTAGCGCGTCCGCGATTGCTCTTGAAACCTTAGCATTTCTTAGCATTCGAGTAGCATTTACATAAGCTGTATTGCCTTCGCCTTTATAACCGGCTCGCTTATATGCAGCAGCTCGATTTAAGTCGATAAGATACTCGTTAACGAATTTGACTTGTGAGTCATTAAGCCCGTAGTTGCGCACATCAAAGGTATTTTCATCATCGTGCGCACTATCATGTTCTCTACTCTGCGCAGTTGGTATATCACTTTTGCGCACTGGCTCTTTTGCGCATTTTTTCTTCTGCGAATTCGCAGTCTTATTCGCACTTTTTTTTTGCGAATTAGCACTACTATTCGCAATCTTAATGTAGCGCTTAGCAGTTGAGTATTTTAACCCTTGTTCTTCGCACCACTCTTTCGGGGATATCCCTGATTCGGCATGAGCGGCGAGGAACTGTTGTTGTAGCGTTCCCCAATCCGGTTTAGCCATCGTGTTTATCTCCCACTGTCCACTAATAACATAAAATAGTGATCTATGTCTTATTTTTGAACTAAATTAACGCACTAACCTTTAACTACTAGCATGTAGCCCCAATTAAGTAAAACTGTGCTAGGAGAGTCATGCACCTATCACTAATTAGCCTGTTCAGGCTGTTATTTTTCATATCACCAAGGAAAACTTAAACTTATGAGTACTAACTTTCATTTATCTTATACAGTCAACGTTGAAAACAAACGTTTTAATGATCAAGCCGCTAGTTTAAGAAGTGGTATTGAGCAAGCATTTAAAGACGATTCCAAAAATTTTTCTGACATCGTTAAATCAGATGAAGTAGATACAAATATCACTGGAACGTTTAGCCCTTCTGGTAGCAATAGTGATGAAAGGAAAAAGAATGCCAAAAAACTCATCAAATCTGTTTTTTCGGGTTTGATGGATGAATTGGAAATTCCATCATCAGCAATTACTGTCAGTTGCGTAGTTACTGCTGGGACAATTGACAATTCATTCGAGTTTACTATCTAGCTTTTTACCCCTCCTCTAAATGTGGTCGCGCTCGAGTAATTTAGAGGAGGTTCTATCAACGCCACTCTATGAATGACGTTTGTAGAAAATTATTCAAATAAATACTAATACGTCAGTTCAGACTCAACTGAAATCATATCCGTTGCATACTTTAGCGCTAATTCACGAGCTTCTTTTGCTGTCTCGTCATTTAATGGCTTACCTAACAGCTCATGGTTAACTCGTTCAATGATTGCCTTGATATCTCGTTCACTGGGTGTGAGGAAAGATAGCTTGATATAATATTTCATGCTCATTACCTGTTGTTACTCTGAAACTCTTTGTTGTTCAATTCCCCTGATAGCACCTAGTTGCTGATTGGCTTTATCAATTGTCGCTAATAACAGGGGGATCCATAGAATGGTCTGTGAATATAACAATGTTTTTCCATCACTATCGGGCGGTAGTGGTGCTAGAACAGGCTCAGTTAATGTTGCTGGTATCGGCGTGCATTGCGCTGAAACGTAACTCGTTTGTGTACTCGTACAGCCCGTTAGCAATATGCTGGGGCACAAGAGGATCACAAACAGACTCTTTTTTGAGTATCGTACGATATTCAATGATTTTCTCCTGTGCTTTGGTATCGGCCTGAATGCCGTTTCGGTATGCAACTGAAGCGATTTGATTAAACCGGTTAAATTGAAGTGATTGCATAGAAATGATTTCGCTTAGACTGTTATTATCTTGGCGTAACTGCTTATTCTCTTTTTGGACTTCAATTCTCGTATCATGCTCAGCAACAATCCACCAGCCTAATATCACTACCATGATAAATAGCCAAAATGACTTATCGAATTTCATAATGACCTCTGTAAGCATTAAGCCGGATATGATTTATGTGTTAATTGGAAATGAGGACCATCTTTAAAACTCTTCCAATTACCACCCCATTCGAGATCAACACCTAGCTCCCTAGCTGCTTGAAGCATTGCATCAGCAACTAACTTGAACTTAGACCAATCGTGCCAGGGAATATCACGATTAACTAATGGCGCACAGTCAACAGCATGACCTGTTAAGTGTCGACTATTCATGGTTTGGCTTTTACCACTTGCCACCAGCTGACGCTGACGAGCTTCATTGCGCTTGCCTTCAATGACCATAAAATCAACGCTCGTTAACTCTAGTGCTCGACGTGTCACTTTAACCAGATCGGGGTGAACACCTCTTAAGTTCTCTTCACTGCGTTTACTGAATTTAAATTTACTCACCTGATACCTTCCTTAAAAAACGCTTTTCGATTGTTTTAATGAGCTCAGCACCAGACCAGCCAGCAAAGCCAGCTGCTCCTCCAGCTATTTCAGGAACCCATTGATAGTAACTAGATGCAAGAAATACAATTGCGCCAGCAAATACCGCAACAATTGCTTGTAAGATAAAAGTCCGCCAGCTGAACCTCTCTCCGTTTAAAACCTTATATGCATAGCTGGCAGCCACGCCGAGCATGGTCATCAATAAGATAAGCACCTCGCGGAACCAGCTATAGTTATTTGGATCTCTATGTGGCATACGCATATCCACCCCCGATGGAGTGTCCGATGTTTAGTTAATAGAAAGCCGCGCACAATCTCTATGCGTCAATTAAGTGTGTATGATTAGAATTCTGTGGTCGGCATATACGAAAAAAGACCACATAAGCGATCTTCTGAATGAGTTGTTCGATTATCGTTACAAATTGCAAATATGAGCTCTACAGTTGAATGATCCTAGCCAAATCTAGTGCCATTACAATGTACGGGATCGCAAGGAATATAATTATGAGCGAGCATAGCACCCTAACGAAGGTGTGTTTTATTTTATAAATGCAGCAACAAATGCTATTGGAATTGAAAAATTACTGCATATAACAACTATAAAAACATACCATATAAAATCCTCATAGCTTACCAAATCATCATTCCTTGTAGTTTCTCACTTATTATATTGTGTAATACTACCGCATAGTACAATATAAAAACCCCCGCCGATAAACTGCACCTAAAAAGTCTAACTTTTGGGGTGCAGTTCAATTTGCGAGGTCTTGAATTGGTTTAATGCGACTCAGTATAAAATGCCCATTATTAGAAGTTAATAAGCCAGTTTTATGCAAAAAGCAACCCTGTTCTTTCATCGTTAAAAATATTACTGATTGTCATGCAAAATAAATTTGTAGTGGATATTATATTGCTTTCTGCTATGCCTCCAACTAAACATATATCAGTTTGGATTAGCACTGCACTGTCCTCGTTCATATACGCCCTGATGAGCAAGCACTCCTCATTGATTTGATTAATAATGCGTAGTTTTTGTTCATCATTAATGAGGTTAGATGTCTCATAAATAAATACTAGTGTTATATATTCTTTATTTGCATGCAAATGAACTCGAACAGGCACATTAAATTCTTTTATCGCAAACATTTCAGTTACATCAGGATCTGTAGATGCACGAAATACATCAATCGATGCCTCCCTGTATGTGTCGAGCAGAGATGAAATGGTAATATTTTCATTAGTATAAATTTTACTAGTCATTTTTTTGCTACCTATTCCTTTAACTAATCACATTGATTAATGACTATATTATTATACTAATATTGCATGTAATCTAAATAGCAACTTTCTTAAATGCCTTTTTCGCTATATTTTCTTCTACAATACACTTGCGAAACAGTTTCTCATAAAAAGGTTTCCAATTACGTGACCATGATGATTGAGTTAAATCGGGTACTAAGTGCTTTATCGCATTAAACACTATTGATGATGGTACGCGCTTAAATCCCCTACCTTCACAACGAGGACAATCTTTAAATACAGTAGCGCCCTGCAACTTAGTTTGTGCTTCGTCTAATACCTTGCCTCGGCCTTTACAGCGACAACGGTGTGTGATTTGACCTTTGCCATTGCAAGAAACACATAGCTCACCTACCAATTCCTCTCTGATATTTGGATCAATAATCGCTTCGCCTTCAAGTGTTGTGATACCGGGGTGTTTGACAACATCTTTCATTTTGTAGATCAACCCTCTTCCATTGCACGCTGAACACTGACAAACAAGCCCTGCTGAACGGGCATAATCTTCAAATGCCATCTTGGCCAGAATAATTAGACAGTAACCCAACTTTTTACCTGCTGCTTTAGCCACCAGCCTTGGTGTGTTTTTTTAGCATATTGGGTCAAGGCTTCCACGGTAGAAAATTTATCTTCTTCGCTGATATCATTCTTCGCTAGAAACGCTGTCATGCCAAACTTAGCCTGTGACTCGGTCATCCCCATAGCCGCCATAATATCTGTGCCTGTTATTCGGTCAGGGGACGTGCAACTTGCTACATTGCCGAATGTAGGTGACTTAGGGTGAAAGTTTTTCAGTGCATTTTCGAGTTTCATTGGTTCACCGCCTATTACATATCAACAATATTTTTTATATGGTCATCAAGTGCGACAAGCACGCAGCTCCATCACTTCTTTTTGGGTTTGCTCGAGTAGTTCTGCTTCTGTGCCGTGAATTTCTTGTCACCTCTTGGGTGCTGCATGAAAACCAGTATCGTAGCTAGCACAGTGGTGAGGTGGGCATAACGGCAAAACATCTTTGTGGCTAGCTCGTTGAGCCATACCCTGCCCTGTTCGTGTATGATGGATTTCCGCAGGAGTTGCCCCATATCCCATATTTCGGCAGCAAACACAGCCAAGTTCGGCTACATCTGATAACCACTGCTTCTCTTCTTTGATCTTCGATTTTTGGATCATTGGTCTTGCCTCTAGGTAAAATCCAATAGCTGGCCAGCTGCATTTTCAGCAGCTTGTTGGGTGGGAAATTTACGGAATAGAATGAAGTTCCAAAGCACATCGAGTGTGGCTTTGTAGAGTTCGCCAAAAGCTAGGTCATCCATTCTTGCAAAGCTGATTGATTTAGCGACACGGCGTAGGCTACCGTCTGGCATTTCGAACGTTTCATAACGGCCAGATTGCTCTACTACCCAATAGCGGAAAGCATCAAAGGATTTGGTTGCTGGGATATTGTGAGCACGTTTTTGTGCTACATCGTCTAAATAAACATCTGTAGCTGACTGGAGGGCATCATCATTATCGGTGTAGTAAGCAAGGAATTTAACGTAACCACGCACTGCTATCTGTTTCTAAGTTGCCTATACGGCAGTGAACAAACAGCTGGTACCGGTTGCTGATGTGCATTTTTTCTAAGCTGCCTATACGGCAGTGAACGTATGTTAGCCTTTTTTCATCATGCAGATTTCTTTCTAAGCTGCCTATACGGCAGTGAACTACCACGTTCTGTTTATTCGCCCTCATTTGAATTTCTAAGCTGCCTATACGGCAGTGAACGATTTTCATGTTGTTAATACATTCCGATTACTTTTCTAAGCTGCCTATACGGCAGTGAACGGAAAAGAGCGCTTGGCGAAGCAGTCATGTGCTTTCTAAGCTGCCTATACGGCAGTGAACACTTCTTTATCCCGTCCGAATTCTATTTTGTATTTCTAAGCTGCCTATACGGCAGTGAACTATAAATTATCATGAAAAAACCATGTTCAACAATAAATTACATCTGATTTTATGAAAAATACCTTCTATATTTCAGTGATTCTTAACACATTGATTTTTAATCAATAAATTTCAAGTAAAAAAATAAAGGGTAAAAAAGAGGAAAACAGTGCATCTTCTATACCCATCAAAATTAATAGTGACACGTTAAATTTGAACTATCTGTGAGATTTTGTGACATCAATTTTAGCCCGTGTCATCCATGAGTTACCCAGCATTTATGCTCCTCACTTAAACAACTATCAGTAGCTGATCATTACCTCCCTTACACGCCTTTTATTCAGCGCTACAGGGAGTGGACACAATGAACAGCCATCAATGCTCACATAAAAAGATAGTTGGCTACGTTGTACAGCGCCCTGCCTAGCCTACATATTACGCAATTTCTTGGGAGAATCTCTAATCCCTGTTCACCAAGAAATAACTCTATCTTAGTCACACCTAATTCCTTTTGTCGTTTGCGTTTTTCTATTTTACGTTCTGCGGCTTTTGCCATTAGTCCCGTTTCTTCATTTTAACTACACTAATGCACGGAACAAAAACGTTCAATAGATAGCTCATCGACCCTAGCGCCACCTAAATTTGCCAAAAATGCTATTGTTGAAAGCACATCTTTTTCGCTTGTTGCGACAAAAAGAGTTATGAAAGATTGTTGGTTCCATAAACCACTTGCTTTATAAACCGATTTTTTCATTTTCACTCCAACTAACTACATTCAATAACCTGATGACAAAACGGCTTTATATCCTCTACAAGGTACATAGTTATATGATGGGAGCGATTTTATTTTTTCCAAGTATGTAAGTTTCATACTTTCATTACTCACAAATATTTTAGTCTGCCTCTGAAAAACGCCCAATGTACCTCAGGTGCCTTTTTAATCTTCACCAGCACTCGCTCTCTGTCTATTTTCTATTTTGATGCAGTCCTCGTCAGCAAGACGTCTTGTCGCTGAAAAAGATCAACTCATGGAAGCAGGTATTTATATTAAGCAAGCTAAAAACAGGTAAAAGCTAAAGAGGAAGCTGTAAAAAAATTTCCTTATTTAGATTTTAATTTTACGTTTCATGATTTGAAGGCAAAAGGAATATCTGATCTGGAAGGAACACTGAGCGAGAAGCAAAATATTTCTGGGCATAAAACACCTTCACAGACGGCGCGATATGATCGAAAAGTGGTAATCGTTCCAACGGTCGGAGGGCAAAAGCGTTAGTGAATGGGGGAGTTAGTAGCGAAAGTTAATAGCGAAATAATAGCGAAAGGTGATTTCAGTCACAAAAAAAGCCACCTAAAAGGTGGCTTCTTTCTTTCCCTAACTCGTTGATATTCAACTGAGTTTTTATTTGGTGCCCAGGGCGGGACTTGAACCCGCACAGCCTAAAGGCCGAGGGATTTTAAATCCCTTGTGTCTACCGATTTCACCACCTGGGCTGAATTTTGGAGGCGCGTCCCGGAGTCGAACCGAGCTACACGGATTTGCAATCCGGTGCATAACCGCTTTGCTAACGCGCCTTCTTCTCAATCTCTTACTGAGATTTGGAGCGGGAAACGAGACTCGAACTCGCGACCCCGACCTTGGCAAGGTCGTGCTCTACCAACTGAGCTATTCCCGCCTTTCAGCTTTCGCTTTTCAAACTGGCTGATTTACTTATTTTTTTTCGTAAACCTCGTTGCCGTTCGATGCGTTGCATTCTACTGATTTCACATTTTGAGTCAACACAAATATTTAAAAAAATCACTCAAAACCGTTCGTTCGCTGTTTTTTCAATCATTTCGATCAAGCTTCGCTCAAATCTGACCATGCTGCCTTCAAATATTGATACATTGACCAGAACGTTAAGATAGCTGCAACATACAATAATGCGATAGCAAGATTCTCAATAAGCAAATTTGGACGCCACAATAACCCAACTAAAGAGATCATTTGGGCTGTTGTCTTAAATTTACCAATCCATGACACGGCAACACTACTTCTTTTGCCTATCTCAGCCATCCATTCTCTTAACGAAGAAATAATAATTTCACGAGCGATCATCGTCGCGGCGGGTAAAGTGACATACCAAACATCAAAACTTTCCGTAACAAGCACTAATGCTGTTGCCACCATCACCTTATCGGCAACAGGATCTAGGAATGCCCCAAACTTGGTTGTTTGCTTCCATAACCTTGCTAAATAGCCATCAAACCAATCTGTTACTGCCGCAATAACGAAAATTAATGCGCAAACAAAAGGCCCCCAACTGACTGGTAAATAAAAAGCCAGCACAAAAAACGGTATCAGAATGACTCGGAACAGGGTCAACCACGTAGGAATATTTAATTTCATCATGCTCAGTAACTTTTTGACCAAATTGGATTTAATAAGTATGGTGCCTTAAGACACCTACTGTTTCAATGCATTATAAATCTTTTCTGCCAACGCGTATGAGATCGAGGGCACTTTTGCTATCTCTTCTATACTTGCATTTTTCAGCGGCTGTAAGCCCCCCATATATTTTAGTAGCATTTGACGACGTTTGGGTCCTACACCTTCAATAGATTCGAGCGCGCTGGTATTTTTAACCTTTGCTCTACGCTGGCGATGGCCTGTAATCGCATGATTATGTGATTCGTCTCGTATATGTTGGATCACATGCAGTGCAGGTGAATCAGGCGGCAACGCAACCCCTTCCCCTTCTGGCTTAAAGAATAGCGTCTCTAACCCTGCTTTACGGTCACTCCCTTTTGCAACCCCAATTAACAATGGTCGATTTTTATCCCAATCCACATCCAGAGAATTAAACACATCTTTTGCTTGGCCTAATTGCCCTTTCCCCCCATCAATAAAAATAATGTCAGGCACTTTACTCTCATCAATATGCTTGCCATAGCGGCGAGTAAGAACCTGATGCATCGCAGCATAATCGTCACCTGGGGTGATCCCCGTAATGTTATAGCGCCGATACTCCGACTTCACTGGACCATTTTTATCGAAAACAACACAAGATGCGACGGTTTGTTCCCCCATCGTATGGGAAATATCAAAGCACTCCATTCGAGCGATTGAATCCAACCCAACTGTTTTCGCTAATGATGACATCCGTTGATGGATTGTGGACTGCTGTGCAAGCTTGGTTAATAACGCGGTTGATGCATTCGTCCGTGCCAGTTTCAGATAACGCGCCCTCGCACCACGAGGTTGAGTTTGAATTTGAATTTTACGCCCAGCGATATGCGATAGTGAGTCAGCCAGCAATGTTTTCTCAGGTAACGCAAAATCTAACAGGATCTCTCCGGGCAATGTTCGATTTTCACTTCCTTGTAAATAGAACTGCCCAAGAAAAGTTTGCACCACTTCTTCAAGTAATGTGTCAGCCGGTATTTTAGGATAATAACTCCGGCTTCCTAACACTTTCCCCTGCCGTATAAACAACACATGAATACAAGCAAGCCCTGCCTCGAATGCTACACCTATCACATCAAGGTCATCGCTATCACCTGAAACAAATTGTTGCTCTGTTACCGCCCTCACCGCTTGAATTTGATCACGAAACCGTGCCGCTTCTTCAAAACGTAACGCTTGACTGGCCTTTTCCATCCGTTCAATCAAGCCAGTTAATACTTGCTGATCTTTACCTGTTAAAAATAAACGAACGTAATTAACTTGTTGTTCATACTCTTCATCGCTCACTAATCCCTTAACACAAGGGCCTAAACAACGCCCGATTTGGTATTGTAGGCACGGCCTTGAACGATTTTTGTAGACGCTATCTTCACATTGTCGGATAGGAAATAGCTTTTGCATCAAAGCCAATGTTTCCCTTACTGCATAAGAGTTAGGAAATGGCCCAAAATATTCACCTTTCGCATGCTTAGCACCACGGTGCATCGATAATCTTGGATGCGTTTCTTTACTCAGAAAGATATAAGGATAGGATTTGTCATCACGCAGTAAGACGTTATAGCGAGGCTGATAAAGCTTGATATAGTTGTGTTCGAGTAATAGCGCCTCTGTTTCTGTGTGTGTAACCGTGACGTCAATGGAGGCGATATTTTTCACTAACTGTTCAGTTTTTCGACTGCTGACGTTAGTACGGAAATAACTGGAAAGTCGTTTTTTTAAATCTTTTGCTTTACCGACATAAATAACCGTTCCCCCAGCATCATACATTCGATAGACGCCGGGTTGGTTGGTCACTGTCTTTAAGAAAGCTTTTGGTTCAAACTGTTCTGACACCCTAATAAACCCTGTTTGGCTACAATTAACCCATAGCTAATGGCAATATGGGTTAATTCTACATCACTACGGATATTAAGTTTACCAAACATTCGATATCGATAGGTATTTACTGTTTTAGGGCTTAAATTTAGCACCTGTGCTATCTGTTTTGTGGGGATCCCTTGGGTGATAAGCAACATGATTTCTAACTCACGCGTTGACAATAACTCATAGAGATCGGTCTGTTCATGCTGATTAATACGTTTTAAAGCAATAGATTGCGCAATGTCTGGTGAGATAATTTTGCTGCGCGCATTGACCACCTGTATAGCTTCTAAGAATTCATTTACTTCAATTTTGGCACTTAGTATACCTTGGATCCCAAGATCGAGCGCTTTGAGTAAGAATGAATAATGAGCGTGGATATTATAAATAATAATACCAACATCAGGCTGTGTTCGTCTTAGCGTTTGTAGCGCCTTTAATGATTCAAATTGGCAGTTATCGTTATTAATTAAGATAATGCTGGCTTTTTGTTGCCGATTCCAGGAGATGGCTTGTTCGATTAAAGGAAATGAAGCCACAATATGACATCGTTTGTGTCGGCTAAAAATAGCCTCAAGCCCACGAATTAATATATTATTATTATCAATAATTATAATATTAATCATCTTTCTCTCTATATTTTATGACAACTCACCCATATAAACCTCCATAAATAGCAATTTTACAAAATAAAATATAGTCTTTTCGTTTCGTGATTAACTGATTGCTTTATTATTCTACGAATCAATACATGCTAAAAATAACGTCAAAAAAGCGATATCCTTTTAAAATAAAATAGCCATGCAAATACATGGCTATGACATTATTATAAATAGAAACTAATTGGTTATTTCTGACCGACTAAACGGCAGATACTCTCTGATACCAAATAGCTTTTCTCAAACGAGCTGAGAGGCAAGAATTCAAATCGCGAGTGGAAATTTAATGCACCTGTAAAGTAATTCGGCGTTAAAACCCCTCGAGCAGAGAGTGCAGAACCATCTGTGCCCCCTCGCATAGGGATCACTTTAGGCTCAACATTTTGAATTTTTAATGCTTCAAAAATTAAATCGATAGCCGTACGGTCATCACCGAGCGAATCACTGATATTGCTGTACACATCTTCGATTTTAAAATCAATTTTTGCTCTCGGATGGCGCGCTCGGATCAATTCAATCGCTTCACCGATATAACGTTTACGAGCTTCATAGCTATTTCGGTCAAAATCGCGGATCGCCATTTTGATTTTTGCATTATCGGGATTTGCGACTAAATCAGTCACATAGAAATAACCTTCGCGCTGCTCGGTATGTTCAGGAGTATCAAAACGGTCAAAACAGCCGATAAAATCATGTGCGACACGAATAGGATTCAATAGTACATTTTTTGCCGACATAGGATGAGCCGTCACCCCTTTAATTGTCACCTCAATTGACGCTGCATTAAAGGTTTCATACACCACTTCCCCGAGGTCACAACAGTCAATGGTGTAGGCAAAATCTACTTTGAAGCGAGATAGGTCCATGATTTTTGAGCCACGTAACCCTATTTCTTCATCAGGAACAAAGGCAATATAGATATCACCGCAATCAAAATCTGCCTGTTGCAGCTTATCCATTAACTCCATAACCACGGTAACCGCGGCCTTGTTGTCCGCACCGAGTACGCTCGTTCCGTCACTAAAGATAATCTCTTCACCGATATAAGGGGCCGCTTCTGGGTGCTCTGACGCTTTAAACCAAATATCTTCTTGGGCATTCAAACACAGATCTTTGCCTTCATATTTAAGTGTTTGAGGCTTAATAACTGGCGATAGACCAACATCGACCGTATCTAAATGGGTGACAAAACCGATTTTAGGTGCTGAAGGTTTATTGCCCGGACGTACAGCATAAAGAATTGCATGTTCATCGATATAAATCTCTTTTAGGCCATAACTTTCTAGCTCTTTTGCCAGCAATTTCGCTAAATCACGTTGCCCTTCTGTACTCGGCACAACCGTTGCCGCTGCATCACTTTGACTTTCGATTGCAAGATAGCGAAAAAAACGTTGTTCGAGCTGTTTACCTAATTTATTCATTTTTCTTGTTCCTTTTACTCAATCCAACAACTGACTTATGGTGTTGGCTGCCATGTATAACCACTGTCAAATCCAATTGGAATATCGAATGCCCAGAAGAGGTATAGCGTTGCGGTCAATGTGATCAACAGACCCACCGTAAACGGTATCATCATGGAGCAAAGAGTACCAATTCCTGCATTTTTGTAATATTTCTGACAATACATCAGGATCAACGGATAGAATGGGAACATGGGGGTACTGACGTTCATTGCCGAATCACTGACTCGGAAGGCCGCTTGGGTAAGTTCCGGAGAGATGCCGACCGCCATCAACATTGGCACAAGTACAGGAGCCATGATCGCCCACTTAGACGTGGCTGAGGTGATCATAATATTTAATATTGCAGTCAGTAGAATGACACCAAAAACAGTCAATCCTGAAGGCATATCAAGGGTACGCAGTAATTCCGCACCAGATAACGCTAATAATGTACCTAGATTCGAATGTTGGAACGAATATAAGAATTGCGCGGCAAAGAAAGCGAAGACAATAAAGGGGATCAGTGACTTAGTAATATTTTCCATCGCTTTCACCACATCTTTCGTAGAGGTGAAAGATTTAGTCATATAGCCGTACACGATGCCGGGCAACGCAAAGAAAATAAACAGCAGTGGCACAACGATTTGCATGATAGGCGCTTTCGGGCTAGTTAAGCTGCCATCTGGACCACGTAATAATGAGTTTTCCGGCCATAATAAGGCAAACAGACCCGCTGCCAAAGCCAGCACGACAAGACCCGATACGCGAAACGCTCTATTTTCTAATGGCGTGATCTTACCGAGGTCCTGATCGGCATCGGTATCCACATCTTTGGTGGTAATTGGGCAGTTTTTATTTAACCATGGCTCAACAATTTTTTCGGTAATAAACCAGCAAGTAAAAATAACACCAAATGTGCCACCAAGGCTAAAGAAGTAATTACACAGTACGTTAACACTATAGCCAGGAGCCATCATTTGCGCAGCATCTTGTGTGAAGCTTTGCATAATAGGATCGATGATAGAAGGCGTATAACTTGCAGTAAATCCGCCCGCTAATCCTGCGAATGCAGCCGCAATACCCGCTAATGGATGGCGACCACTCGCGTAAAACATCATTGCAGCGACAGGCATCAAAATAACGTAAGCAGAGTCAGAAGCAATATGGGAAACAATCCCCACGAACACTACCGTTGGCGTCAACATTTTCGGAGTGATAAACGAGAGCATTTTTTTCAGCGCAGTATTGATAAAACCGCTGCTTTCAGCAATCCCTATCCCCAATGTTGCAACTATTGTTATTCCAAGAGGAGGGAAATTAATAAAATTTTTCACTGCCGCTGTGATGAATAATATGATTTCCTCATAGTTAAACATATTAATGACAGTGATTTTTTCTTTCGACACTGGATGGTAATAATTAAAATCTACAAATGAAAGTAAATAAGATAAAAACCAACAGATTATCAAGGCATAAATAAACAGCATTGTAACGTCAGGCATCACGTTACCGATACGTTCAACACGGTTTAAGAAGCCCTTTTTTTTAGGGAGTGTATTTGTTGTCATATTTGCAAGTACTTAAGTTATTAGAGTAATAAACTTTTACACACTAAATAACGATTTATGAAAAGTAAAATACTTTCTTTCGATTATTTAACAGGATAAACCAGTTGTGATGACTTGCATTAAGATAATTTATCATTATAAATTATCTTAATTATTTAAACTCAGCAGGAATATGCTTTTGTTAGGGATAACTTCTCAGATTTCGCAAATTAACGATTATTTTTTATTAATCAAAAGATAAGAAAAAGGAATGAATAACATTCCTTTTTTACCATTAATTTTTTTTGAAATATTCTACTCTCGTTTTAGTTTTTCGGTATTGGCGATATAAAGGGCAACCACTAAGACTAAAATTGCAGCAGAATGAAGTAGTGTTGTCAGTGGATCGCTGTGATCAACAATAATTAAACGTATTACGGCCGTAATGCCGATATAGATAAAATACCTTAATGGAAAATGGTAACCAGACAAAAAATACTTAGTAATCAGTGCAATAAACTCGAAATAGAGGAAGTAAATCACAATTCCTTCTAATAGTTCATATGCTGTTGCTTCCTTTTGCCCACTAAACATTAAGGAGGCCATGGTGTACGTTTCTTTTGCTAAAAAGAAAACCAGTACAATCGCTAATGCGATCAAGCCAATATTTAATACCCATTGCAAAACCCACGCAATATTACTGGCGTGCCGCATATTTCTCATACTATTCATTCGTTATATTCCCTAGATAGTGATGCATATTGATATGGTAAGCTTGCGTGCACTTCCCCGCATCAAATGCACAGAATTAAATCGCCTTCTATAAAAGGTTATAAGTCTTTTAGGTTATTGTAATTCATATTTAGGGTATTAACATTATGGAAGCAAAATAAAATAGATTAAATTTAACTAAGCCAGCAACGGCTGGCTCTCAAACCTTTTATTTAGCCATTAGCTTCATAATATCTTGTTCTGTCAGCATGGGTGTTTTTTCAATAAAGTTGTAGTACTTAGGTTTACTCTCAACAAATATTTGCATGGCCATCTCTGCATGCTGACTTTCTTCAAATAAAGCCGCAGAAACATAGTAAGAAGACGGTGAATGCAGATGATAAAATAGATGCGTTCCGCACCGTTGGCAAAATGCGCGTTCACCCCATTGTGATGAGGCAAAACGCGTCACCGCCTCTTCCCCTTCAATAACGACATCATCATGGCAATCAACACTAAAGCCTGGACCACCATTCCAACGTTGACACATACCGCAATGACAAACACTTATTTTATCGATAGGCTGATGGGTACTAATTTTTACAGCGCCGCAGAGGCATTGCCCTTGATACATGGTATTTCCTTTTGATGATTCACGTTAGTTTAGTGCTCACTATAAGATGAGACACGATAAAAATACAAGGTGATCATTGCTTGTCACCAATTCGGAATTGGCGACCATTAAAGCGGCGATCTGTTGTTGTTTCAGTCAGCTCTACACGCCTTACCTCGGCTTGCTCACGCATTGATTCTATATCACCAAGATCTTGCATCTTATTTTGTTTCAATGGATGTTCTATTTTCACATTAACCTGCTCGTATGAAGTGACCGTTTCTGCCGCCTCAGCAAATAATGACGCGCTGGTTAGCAATGCGATAGCAATAAATAACTTTGAAAAAAAACGTGTTCTCATTGAAATTCCCTCCTGCTCAACCTTCGTTTTAGCGCAATACCATGTCAAAAAATAGTACCGACAAGTAATCATTTGGGGAATTTTGTAAATTTTTTAATAGCAAAATATGCCTTTTCTATAAAGGCGCTGTACGGTCGCTTATCACAATAGGGAGAACGTTTTCCCCCTATTAGCGATAAGGATTTTCGAAAGGAAGTTAATTTATTCTGATGACTTTGCATTCACTTCTTTTAATAGATACCAGCAGAAATACAGCAATACGATGATCCCTACCCCAAGTAGCACCCATAACGTGATAGTCATCCAGTCAAACTCATTTATCACAAAGTCATTTGATGTTAATTGCTCTTCACCACCCAGCTCAATAATCTCTTCTGGCACATACAATTTAGGATAACGATGCATTAATTCATCGATTGTTAGTGGTTGACCAAGTAACTCTTGGTAGCTGATATTATCAATACCGGCAAGCTGGCTCCCCCAAACTAATAGATAAGGCGATGCTCCTTGTACGTTGAACATTAAATTAACGGCATCGCGTTTCCCTTCAATATATGGTGGTTTATCATCCCAGCTGCCTTTTAATGCAGTAATTCTGAGTTTTTTAACCATTAAATCATTTAATACCAACTCCGGATTGCGGATTTCTTGGCCATTTTGTATTTGGTTATAGGCCACTATATTTGTTAGTGGTAGCCATTCTTCTCCAGAAGTAGAGGTATATTCAATGTGTAAAGGCAACACGCGGTTTGCTTGCCGCAATTGGATCACAATCGCACTTAAAGGCTGTGGCGAGGGTAAACGATATATTAATTGGTTTAGTGACACCCCTTCATTATTGGTAATAAAGTGGCAGGTCTCTTGCCGCCTTGTTGAATGAACAACCATAGAGGTCCCTTGCGCCATTGTTAAATCAGGGATCTTCGTCTCTTTAGCTGCCACAATAATGACCATCAAATAAGGGGCTCTTAGCGCAACGTAATGCCCTTCTAATAACTTAATTGTATTGCTATAAATCCCCCCAGAGTTTGAATTCAAACTCATGACAGGCTGATAAGCAGAAATATTCACCCAATCCTGTTTATTATCGCTAGCATAAATAAACACTTTCCCTTGCCAATCTTGTTGATTATTCATCCACTGCAAAGAAAGTGTCTGAATCGGAAAATCTTCTTGATTATTATTTTGTCGCGTTAATAGATAAGATTGATATACCGCATCTTTGGCTTGCTGCATTGCGGGCAATTCTATGCGTGTTAGCTTACTTGGTTGCGTTTCAATCAAAAGATATTGTTGATCGTCGTGAGTTTCTTCTTTCGAATTGACTTGGTCTGCACGAATAATTAGTCGCTGCAAAGCAAAGCTAACTTGTGAAATTTTACGCCTCTCTTCTGTATCATAAAATAAAGCCGATGGAACCTCCTGACCTGTTCCATTAAACACTCTGACATCTTGTAATGTTTGAGGATATGCAGAGTTGATATAGGCTTCAGAAGGAAGCTCAAGCCAAGCAAACGAACTATTATCGCTAGAATATTTCAATTCTATGCCCTGATAAAAGTCATAGGGCGTTAATGCTTTTTGCTCTTGTGCATGCACGAAGCTAGACAATAAAAATGAAAAAGAAAGATAAACGAAAGTCAGCCACTTCCCTTTGCTTTTAGTTAGCTTCATCTTCAACCTCATTAGTTCCTTTATGTTGGGCTGTTTTTGGTGGCAGTGGTGAAAAATACCCCACCACTAAAATCAACACCGCGACAACAATAAAGCTTATTGCACGAGATAAGCCATCCTGCCCATAAATATCGACTAAGAATAATTTAGCAATAACACAAGCAAATATTCCTGCCCCCAAGAACCAGCTCATACGGTTTTGTTTAATGCTGGCAAAAATCATAAAGCCTAAAGCGACTAGTGACCAACTAATAGAGAGGACAGTTTGGACTAATCGAGAATTAAAGAGCGCATCGACATTCCAATTAATTTCAGCAAAATCGGAGATGATCCTGATGATTATGCCATTAAACCATACCCCACTCAGAACGATAGCCGAAAAGCCTAGTCCCCTAATGATCCAAAGGTCAAATTCCCTAATTTTCTTTAATTTTTGTATTAGCCCACGACGCATTAATAATAATGAAGCAATGCTAAATAAACCGGCTTCATCCAATGGGTTGATCAGTGGAACATAATTCCAGAATGTCAGTTTCCCATCTTCAAAATTGGCAATAAATGAGAGGCCGATTAAAACAACAATAACAGGTAAAAAACTATACCAATAAATTATACCGTTGCGTTTCATTGGCGGCATTTTTTGGCTTTGCAACCAATACATCACTAAAATTGTTAGGGTTATCGCCATCACATAGATAAAGTAACCAAGCTCATTCATTCCCCAAGGTAAAATGGCAACAAACCAATTCACTTGTGTCGCAATAAACGCCAAGATCAGCCAAAACGTTGCACCGTGTAATATACGTTGCAGCCAAATATTACGCGCTTTCTGAGCATGTATCACAAATAAAATCGAACTACCTAACATCACTGGCCAAATCAGAGAGCCATCTCCTCTCCCCATTGGGTTTTGGTCATTAATAAAATCCAAGGCCAGATAGTAATAGCCAATTAGCCAAATAAACGATTGGCATAACAATAAAGGCACCCAATCAGTCTTAATGGCTAACATGCGCCATAGCCAAGCGGAAATAATGACTAATGCCATGATGATGAAGCTTTCAGACTCACCGCTCCAAGATAATATATCGGTGATAACAGGGAGCCATACAGTCCAAATCATCAAGCCAAGAATCAAGAAAGCATAGCTAAGCACTTTGTAATTTTCTGATGTGCCACGTTTTACGTGAAATATTGCACCGGCACTGAAACAAGCCGCCAATAAGACAGGCACCAAATAAGTACTTGTACGGCTCCATATATTGAAGGAAAAACCAGCTAATAAGATCAAGGCACTCACTGAAATAAGCCATGGCCCAATTACGATTAGTTTTTTATTTTGCTGAGAGAAACCATAGTACAGTAATAATAACCCTTCGACAGACCAAAGAATTGATGTCCATTCATAGGTGAGCGCCAGTGGTATTGCCAACGTAACGAACCCAATACCAATGATAATATTGCCTAATGCTAAATTTTTCCCCACCACAGCATAGCGTTTATGGATCCTTAACCCAGCGAGTAAATAAAGTAAACCGAGTAATAGTGCCGAAAATGCTGGCGCAAAGCTGATTTGCCAAGAAATTGCACACTGCATTGCCATACTAATAAAAGGTGGAACAAGCAGTAATGTATAGTCGACAACTAATTGCTTCTCGTGTGGGTAACGTAATGCAAATAATTGTGTTAACACATTAAACACAATTAAGTTAGCAATCAGAAACAGTTGGCTAGAAACATAATAGTCAATTTGATAATACTGTACTCCCCATAATAGTGCGACTGCATAGGTCATGAACATGCCAACTAAATTAAGTGGGCGCCATGCTTGCCATACACTAATCACTAAAATGGCGATTGATAACATTAAATAGTAGGAAAAGAGCAGAATATGATTTCCGCCACCAGTAGATAGCAAAATAGGCGCTAAATACCCGCCTAATGAGGCTAAAACAGCCAAACTGATCGCTCGTTGTAACAATGCAAGCAAAATACTGGCCGCACAAATCAAGATCATTGCAACGAATGCCATACTATAAGGTAGCATTGTATACAGTTTAAAAGCGGCAAAAACGGTAATGTAAAAACAGCCTATTGAGCCACCTTGTAAGATCAAGGCAAATAAAGACTTTTTATGGCGTAAATACCATCCCACACCAAGTAAAACTAAACAAGCTACTGCGCTCGCTATCAGGCGTACTTGTGGTGATAGCATGTTGTTTTGAATACTGAATTTCAGTAAATAAGCGATACCAAAAAACAGCAAAAGAATACCAATTTTTGCTAGTGGGTTCCCTTTCCAAATCCAACTAAAAAAGTGACTAAATAGAGGGACTACCTCATTATTTTGGTCACTCACTTTATTGTTTGAAGGATGATCAACGTTGTTTGAAGGTTGAACAACGCGATTAACATCCACTGTTGGTTGGAATTGCTGTTGAGGCACTTCTTCTGTTACTTGGGAGTTTAAGACGGGTGGAGCCGTAGGCAAAGGCTCCAACTCATTAGAATAATGAGAGAGCTCTTCCGAGGCGCTTTGATATTGTTGTGGTTTTTCAGAGGCAACAATCGTTTCTGGAGGGCTCAGCTCCGTTTGCTGATTAATCTCCCTATCTTGATAGCGCTTTAGCGTTTGCTCTAATGATAGAATACGTTGATTTTGCTGGAATAATTGGTATTTCACTCGCTGGGCAAAAACTATTGCGATAATCGCAAGTATAGGTGAAACAGCTGCTAAAATAGCAATTATTAACCCTATCAGTATCAAGCCATCCACAAATAGCTTTCCCTCATCTTTAAACCTACGATTAAAAAATTTGCAAAAAAAGCGTATTCCTCTCTTCGCCTAGTGTAGATAGCATTCTAGCTATTGCCAAGCTGCTGTAATAAATTATTACAAATTAAAGTGCTCGCTAGGTTATGCCTAAAAACGGTAACTCAAAAAGAGTTTGTCCTACAAGCCAACACGCTATTACTCTTATTAAGAGGAACCATAAAATAGCCTTTTTTGCTAATGTAATACGCTTATTGACTATTTTTTATCTCTCTTGATTCTCTGTAACTTTTTTTTTTGTTTTCATTGATGTTATTTAATAAAAACTCATCTTTTTTTCGCCTTTCTTTATAAATTTATGTTATTTATATGTTTACATTATTAAAAAATAAATACGCATTAATAATGTAAGAAAGAGTATCAATAAAAGAAGTATATACAAAATAATTTAGATTGCATATAAATAGTTTTATTTCGATACTCAAATTAGGATTAATCGATTCCATCAATCGCAGCTTAAATATGCTGGAAATATTTTTATTTCATATTATGAGGACATTATGCTGTTACATATAATAATGGCTGCACTTGGACCAATCATCCTCGGTTTAGCGGTCGGGTGGCTATCCGGGAAATATGGTTTTATAAAACGTGAGTATTCACAAGCGTTTGCAGACTTTGTGGTTAAAATTGCGCTACCTTTTGCTTTATTTCTTGCCGCTGCACAAGCGCCACCTTCCGTACTGCTAAATATTGATTATCTATTAGCGTTGGCGGTTGGTTTAATCGCTTCTTATATTATTGGCTTCGTGGTTGGTAAGTTATTCTTTCGTCATAATAAGAAAGATGCAGCAATGCAAGCCTTATCGGTTTCCTTCCCTGATATGGCTTACTGTGGGCCACCTGTTTTATTAGCAACGGTCGGGTCGTCCGGTCTTATTGCGATGGTGTTGGGAAATTTAATTTATACCATTATTATTATTCCTTTTACCCTGTTGCTTATTAGTGGCAGACAACAGAATAATGGTATTTTAAAATCGATCGGCAAAGCGATTGCACAGCCATTAGTTTTCTTACCTATATTAGGGGCGCTATTAGCCATATTTGGCGTTAAATTACCTGAAATTTTGCAAAATTCGGTCAACGAATTAGGTAAAACCGCTGGTGGTGTCGCGCTGTTTTTCCTTGGCTTATTACTTTCAGGTATTAAGCTGAAAATCAGTGTTGAGATTGTGTTCAACGTCTTTGTGAAAAACTTTTTGCAAGCCGCATTAATACTAGGAACGGGTATTGCATTGGGGCTACAGGGCGATATGTTAAAATCAGCCTTTATTATCGGTATTTTACCAACAGCAACGGCGGTACCGGCACTGGCTATCAGTAATAAAGCTTACACGGACACCTCCGCTGGCACAGTTTTACTCAGTACATTAGCCTCCCTCATCTCAATTATTGGCGGTATTACTATCGTCGAAATGCTCTAACCTACTCAGCAGGCTAGCATTAGCCTGCTTTTCCTTCCTGATTTTGTTCACCGATTATTTGCCATAGAGATCACAAAAAAAGTATCATATCTATATATGATTTCTTTTCGCATTCAGGGAATAAATAATGAAAATTAGCGATGAATTAGCTTATGCAATCGCTTCCGTTACAGAGGTTGCGGCATTAGCCGCGCATAATTGGGTAGGTAAACAAGATAAAAACGCAGCAGATAAAGCCGCCGTTGAAGCCATGCGTAACCGCCTAAATGAATTAGATTTTCACGGTCAAGTCGTGATCGGTGAAGGTGAAATTGACGATGCGCCCATGCTATATATTGGGGAGCAAGTGGGTAATCCCTCAGCGAAACAGAAATTAGATATCGCTGTTGATCCTATTGATGGTACTCGTATGGTCGCCTGTAATGAGCACAATGCCATTGCGGTTTTAGCCGCAGCGCCAACGGGTACCCTGTTACAGGCTCCAGATATGTATATGGAAAAATTGGTTGTCGGTTACGAAGCCAAAGGTACAGTACATCTCAATAATCCATTAGAAAAAAATCTTGAAAACCTCTCCTCAGCACTGAATAAACCAATAGCTCATTTATCAATTGCTATGCTTGATAAGCCACGCCATCAACATATCATGCAAACAATTCGCAATTTTGGTGCGAATGTCATTGCAATCCCTGATGGCGATGTTTTAGCTTCCTTATTAGCTATCTTACCTGAGCATCCTATTGATATGATGTATGGTATTGGCGGTGCACCTGAAGGTATTATTAGTGCCGCCATTGCACGTGCTTTAGGTGGTGATATGCAAGCTCGTTTAGTCTCTCGTACTCAAGCTAAAGGAGATAATGCACAAAATAGACTCTTAGCTGAGCAAGAGGCAGCGCGCTGCCGCCAAATGGGCGTGAATATTGGGGAAATTCTCACATTAGACTCAATGGTGAGTAGTAATGATGTCATGTTTGCAGCAACAGCCATTACCCCCACAGTGTTAATGGATGGCATCGCGCATCATTCCCACAGTTACACCTCGAATACGCTGCTAATTAATGGTCATAACCGTTCGTTAAAGATTATTAATAACCGACATTTCCATTAATCTCATCTGATCGAACTGGTATTAAACCTACCAGTTCTTTTTCAAAGCGCCTTTGTAAATCTACTTAGTTCGACGACATAATTGGCAATAATTTTCACCTTCACATTTTGACATTATTCTTCTAGGTTATAGAAGGATATTTTTTAATCATCTGTATCATGATCTAATAATGGAGTATTTATGAAATTGAAACTTTTTATCGCCACAGCCGTCGCTCTGTCAACCCTGTCTGCTTTTACAGCTCAAGCTAACTCAAATGCTAACGCTAGCACTACGTTTTCAGCGTCTGTCGCGAAAAAACTCAATAGCTATGAGGATATCATGGTAGGTAAAGTCTGGGTAACCACAGAAGCGCTTGATCAAGATAACAAGCAAGTTGACCCAGCCAATGAACAAGTTGCCAATTTCTTTGGACTTGCCGAATACTTTCCAGATGGCACATTTAAAATGATGACGCCAGAAGGTAAGCCAAAAATGCAGGGTGACTGGTCATTTAGTGACGATGGTAAAAGCCGCTCAATTACCGCGAAAAATGATAAAGGTGAAGTGCTATTTACCCGCGTAGTTGAAAACATCACCGTGACGCCGGAAGAATATACTTATCGTATTTATCCAACACCGGATGATAAATCAAAATACGTTGATATTGTGCATAAAGTGAAAAACTAATTGCCCCAATATGCGGTTGTTCCCTTGCATGGTATTACAACAACATATTCCTGACCCCATCATAGTAAAAAGGATGGTGACATAGTAAAAAGGCCATAGACAGCTCACCGTCTATGGCCTTTTATATAGGTTAAACTGCGTTATTTATCTTGTGCCAATGTCATACGATTCAACATTGGAGCAGTAATCACCATCAAAATCGCAATCACACCCGTTACAATACCAATTTTCAAGAAGACATCACTGTAAACGGATAGTGATTCAAGTGAACTTGTCACCTTCCCTTCTGGTACAGCGGCCAAGGATGCTACGTAACCGGCAATAAATGCAGCAGCAGAGTTAGTTAAGAACCATGCTCCCATGATAAAGCCCATCAAACGCTGAGGAACCAATTGCGCTACCATCGCGAGGCCGAGACCTGAGATCATCAGTTCACCAATACTCTGGAAACCGTAACAAATTATGAGCCAGCCAGCAGACACTATCCCCGCCTCGTTGGCAAATTTCGCACCTAATGGCAACACCAAGAAGGCTGCCGAGCATAGCAACATACCGATAGCAAACTTGTGTGGCATCGGTAAGTGATCGCCCATTTTATTGTAGATTGCCGCCAGAATTGGGCTACCAATAATAATCCAGAATGGGTTTAATGCTTGATATTGTGCTGGTTCAACAGAGAATATTCCAAATATTTCATGCTCAACGTTGTGTAACGCAAAGAAGTTAAGCGAGGTTGGCATCTGACTGTACAGGACAAAGAAGACGATAGCTTCTAACATCAGAATAAGTGCAACAATCATGCGACGACGTGCAGAGCCATTTAGCGCTAAGGTTTCTTTAATAAAGATAACAATAATCCCTAGCGAAATGATACCCAATGCTGCACGAGCGATCTCCAAATTGTGCAGTAACCATGTAGAAATCACGATCAGAGCCACAACCCCTACAATAGTCACTAGCAATTTAGAAATCACTATTGGAGCAAAGTCAGGTTTAGAACCATGATCGGCAACCCATTTCTTACACATAAAGAAGTTAATCAATGTGATAACGAGGCCGACAACACTGAGGGAAAAGGCAATATCCCAACCATAATGTTTTGCCAACCAAGGCGTTGCTAACATCGAGAAAAAAGAGCCGATGTTAACGGACATATAGTACATGGTGAATGCACCATCCAAACGCGGGTCATCTTTTTCATAACAAGTGGATAGTAACGATGATGGGTTAGCCTTAAATAAACCATTACCAACAGCAATCGTTGCTAGCCCGATATACACCATGG
This sequence comes from Providencia sp. PROV119, assembly GCF_028482435.1. NCBI lineage: Bacteria > Pseudomonadati > Pseudomonadota > Gammaproteobacteria > Enterobacterales > Morganellaceae > Providencia > Providencia sp. PROV119. The sequence continues at coordinate 68,004 of NZ_JAMPQL010000018.1, read as the reverse complement.
AGACATCGTGCCCTGAATATGCGACGAAAGCATAACCAGCAATTAACACTAACGTACCGAGAACGATAACGCGTTTTGTGCCGAGAATTTTATCGCCTAACCATCCCCCAATAGCAACAAAGCCATAAACTAATGCAGCAAAAGCAGAAAACAAAGTAATTGACTCTGTTTCTGACATGCCCAGCACTTGGCTTAGGTAGAGAGGGAGGATCCCTTGGAGACCGTAATAACCAAAACGTTCCCAAAGTTCAATAGAAAAGATGAGATAGAACGAGCGAGGTTGCTTAAACGCGTTAAGACTGACTTCCTCTTTGTTGTTAGTTGTGGACACTAGTTACCTCTATGACAACCTGTACATAAGCAAAAAAAGCTAAATGGGGTACTGTTTATACCCTCAGCATTGTTATTGTCTCAAGAATTCCAGTTTAAAAATCCAAAGTTGTCCGGTTAAACGCGTTAAATTCACTAACTTCCCGCCGATACATTAACCTTCAAATTCGACATCACTGTGTGTAATAGGATGCTTATGAATCACAAACATAAAATTCAATGAGTTAAAGCAGATTTGATTATTTATTCAACATTGATAGTGATAAATACCGCTAGAAATGCGAAAATCAATTAAGCAATATACGCTATTTATGCACCAAAAATAAAGATTTAGCTAGTACTAATTACCCCATAAATAGTTCGATATCGTGAATAAGGTCACTTTTATAGCTAATTTACACAGTTAATACTGGATATTAATTAACCAATTGATACGTGAATGTTAAGCATTTTGTGCTAATTTTAAAACTAAGATAATTAAATTTACCTTAAGCTCATTTCAATTAATAACCTTATATCTTTCCCTCGGTGGATTGTTATATGACAGTGCCGTCCGACTAAAAAATCTATTATTGGATACTCTATTTGGGATGGGTTGTTTGATATTTAATCACGCCGATGGGAGTCGTATGGAACCACACTCCATCTATCTATTCACAGAACTAATCAGGTGGGATTTGAAGGAAGTTAGATAAAAAAAAGCCCAGCAAATCGGCTGGGCATAATGCATTCTACTTAAGGATCTTAGTTACTTCGAGTAAAACTACCATTTCATAGCTGCATTATTGCATTACTTCATGTAAAGAAATGAATGTTGAGGGTAAATATATGAATGTTTACGCAAGCAAACAGAATATACTTATTACTAAGACCACCAGCTCATACAAAAGGTTCATAATTTTTTATTTTTTTATCACCAGAAATTCCTTTTGCAGCACAAATAGCTATTTTGCGATAACCACCTGAAAGAGATTGTTTATTGCGCTAGGGAAAACAGCGAGTTAACCTTATGGTAGATACGTTAATAAAAGGATCTTCAGTGAAAAAATTTTTGTTGTCACTGTTCGTTATTTGCAGTGCCTTTGCGCTTAACAGTTATGCAGCACCTTTGTCTCCCCCTCAAGACAAACAACTGTTGCTCAAAAGTGCGCAGGACGGACAAGCCGAAGCTCAGTTTAACCTTGCTATGCTGCTTCAATCCGAAAAACAGTTAACGGAGGCCGCTAAGTGGTATCGTTTGTCGGCTCAGCAAGGGTTTACAAAAGCGCAAATTAACCTTGCGTTGCTGTATCAACAAGGCAATGGTGTCGATAAGAGCCCAGAACAAATGCTGTTTTGGATGAAAAAAGCGGCTGAAGCAGGCGACCCTCTAGGCCAATTAAATATGGCTGAATATACTCTGAGCGGCGTTGATAAATTATTGCCTAAAAATAAACAACAAGCCGAAGCTTGGTTGGTTAAGGCGGCAGCACAACATTTTCAACCCGCAGAATTAATGCTAGCTTACTGGTATGAAAAAGGCATTGCCGTTACTGAAGACCCCCAAAAAGCACAACAAATCTACCAGTCGCTAGCAAAGCAAAATAATCCCCAAGCTCTTTATTTATTGGGTTATCAAGCCGCCACTGGCATGTATGATAAAGCCGATTATCAGCAAGCCTATCAATACTTTTCACGCTCAGCTCAACTGGGCTTTTCACCCGCACAAAATAGCTTAGGTATGCTCTATTTGCATGGTCAGGGGGTGAAAAAAGAGGTGAAATCCGCGATTAAATGGCTAACACTGGCTTCCGAACAAGGTGAAATTTCTGCTCAATTTAATTTAGCATTAATTTATGCGAGGGGTGATGGTGTGCCTGCTGACCAAGCAAAAGCCTGTCACTGGTTTATTCGCGCAGCCCAACACGGTAATAATGACGCACAATATGCCACGGGAGCATGCTACCAATACGGTATGGGCGTCAAACAGGATGATAGAAAAGCACTTTACTGGTATAAGCTCGCCGCCTCTCAGGGAAATGAAAGAGCAGAAAAGAAAGTGTTGATCCTCGAAAATAACCTTAAAAAATAATCCTGCTTGTCTGCATAAAAACGGTTTGCTGTTTGTTTATGCAGACTTCATGATGTGATTACCCGCTATTTTTGAACGGCACGGTAGATTCGTTGAGGCCGCCCTACTTTGCCGTACTCAATTTCCGCTTCGATTTTATGTTGAGCTAAGCAGTACTCTAAATAACGGCGTGCCGTTGTACGGCTCAGTTTAATTGTTTCTGCAATTGTCTCGGCGGTATATTCCGCATCGGGTTGTGCAAAAAGTGAGAGCACTTTTTCGAGTGTCAACGCATCAATCCCTGTTGGTAGTTCCTCTTTGGCCTCCCCCCGTGCATAAGTATTAAACATATCGTCGATTTGGCTTTGATTCGTTTTGCTCCCTGCCCGTAACACTGATTTACGTTGAATATAGCGGTCGAGTGTTTGCCCTAAGCGCTCATAAGCAATAGGCTTCACCAAATAATCGAACACACCTAAGCGGATAGCTTCTGAGACAGTTTCCATATCGCTCGCCGCCGTGGTAAATACGATATCGGCATTGTTTCTTTCTTGGATCAATTCATGAACCAGATCAATGCCTTTACCGTCAGGCAAATAGTTATCGAGTAAGATGAGATCAGGCTTCATATATTCAATCATTTTTCTGGCCTGAGCCAAATCACCTGCAACCCAAACTTTATCGCAAGCGGGATAGGATTTTATATACTCACCGTGCATTTCTGCTAATAAGAGTTCATCTTCCACAATGAGGATTTTTATCTTAATCATTTTGCATCTTCACTTTCGGAATAAAAATTGAGAATAAAGTACCATGTGGTTGATTATCTTCAATTATAACCACACCATCACACCTTTTGACATACGAAGCCACAAGATACAAGCCAATGCCATGCCCATCGACTGACTCCGTTTTTGTTGTCATACCTCTTTCAAACCACCTTTCTTTCATTTCAGCAGGGAAACCACAGCCCTGATCCGCGACTTCGATCACAAACTCGCTCCCTTCATCAGAAAGGTACAACTCAACCTGCTTATTACCCTCATTATTTTTCAAGCTTGCTTCAAACGCATTGTCCAGAAGATTCCCCAAAATGGCACAAAATTCTGTACTGCTAAGTAACGGCGGTAACGAACTCAATTGGCACCCTTCTATAAATACCAATTGCACCCCAAGCTCTCTGGCACGGTGATATTTACCAAACAGTAACCCAGCGACTTGCTTATCGGCAAATTGCTTGCGTAATGAATCAATCAACTGCTGTTGTGACTCAGATTCCCCTTTGATCATCGCTAGTGCTTGATCATATTCCTTCATTTGTAGAAGGCCGCTCAGCGTTGACATCCAATTAAGGTGTTCATGACGCAAAGAGCGCAAATTCTCAACGTATTGACGTACTTGTGTCAATTGGGAATTGAGAGATTCAATATCATTTTGGCTACGAAAGCTAATGACCGCGCCAATTAAGTGATTTTCATCGTGTAATGCAATGCGGTTTGCAATCACATTTAACCCATTGAAGGAACAAATGACATCATGTTGTGTGGTAGAGATATCATTAATAAAAAATGTTGCCGGCGTCACTAACTCACTGATAGCGCGCCCAACCAAATGGTTAGATGGTTCACTTAGGGAGAGCATTTTGCGTGCGTTGTGATTGATATTAATGATGCGCCCTTCACAATCAACGGCAATCACCCCTTCGAAAACGGCTTCAAAGATCCCTTTTTGCATAACCACCATTTGCGCGATCTGCTCAGGCTCCATCCCCAGCATTTGCCGTTGGATCAACCGAGTAAAGGCCCATGACAAAAAAAGCAAGATGACCAAAACCCCAAAAAAGGTGGCACCCGTTTGTACAAATAATTCACTACGGGAAGTTTCAATTTTATTGGTGAGGTACCCGATAGACACCACCCCAATCACCTTATTATTTTCATCAAATATCGGCGTTTTTGCGCGTACAGCATTCCCTATAGACCCTTCTCCGTCAATAAAATAGCTTTCACCTCGTTCCAATGCACCGGGTTTATTCCACTGCATTTTAAAGCCAACCTTTTCTTGGTTTGGGTGATATAAGCGCATCGAATTTTCATCCCCTATCACCACATAATCATAATCTGAATCTTGATTTAGTTGATCTGCAATCACTTTGAGGCTTTGAATGTCTTTGGTTTTGACGGATTGGACGATACCTTCCATCGATGCAATTAGCTTCGCCTGACTCATGGCAAGAGAGCGAATATTGGCCATTAAACGGTTTTCTGCCGTGTCGGTGAAATACTTGCCTAGGCTAAAAGTCAATACGACAGAAACGAGTAATAGCAAAAAGAACACCCGCACTGAAAAGGATATCGATTTATTTTTTCTAAATAGAGAACGTTGATGCTCTTTTGCCATGAGATACCCTATGTTACCTACTGAAAAGTAAAAATATTGTTACACGAAAAGCAAGCCAATAACACACACTAGACTCGATTTAGCGAGCAAATAAACACCATATTAATAATTAAATCCATTAAAACCAAGCAATAAAAAACATATCCCATAATAAAGTGCATAAAAACCATTAAACAAATACAAACTCCTTTTAGAAACATGAAACAGGTCAAATATAATAATGCTATAAGCATTAATATTAATATCGAAAAGGATAATTAAATAAAAAGCTAATGAGTTATTTATTAAATTAATATTAAGAGTTTTATTTAATTAACTTTAACATTAGTAACAACTTAAAAACATCTCTATATGAGATGCAGGATACTAATATGTTCGAAAACATAACGTTTCACCAAGTAAAACGTCATGAGAACAGGAAACTAGCTGAAATTGCTCAGTTTTTAAAAGAGAACGACCTCGATATTGATTCAAGCATTGACGTTTTTATTACAATTACGCGCAATGATAAATTAATTGCATGTGGTGGCCTCGCTAAAAATGTTATTAAATGTGTGGCTATCAGTGATCATGTTCGTGGTGAAGGTCTTGCATTAAAATTAGCCACTGAATTAGTTAACCTTGCCTACGAAAATAATACAACCCATCTCTTCATTTATACTAAAACTCAAAACGAAAGTTTATTTCAACAATGTGGATTCCATACTTTGGCTACTGTGCCAAATATCATGGTATTAATGGAAAATAGTTGTTGTTACTTAAAACGCTATATTAAAAACTTAAAAAACTACCGTAAAGAAGGCAAAAAAATAGGTGCTATCGTGATGAATGCCAATCCATTCACTCTGGGTCACCGCTATTTAATCGAAAAAGCCGCTCAATCTTGTGATTGGCTACATTTATTTGTCGTCAAAGAAGATACCTCACGGTTCCCTTATAGCGTTCGCTTAGCACTGATTGAGGCTGGCACCAAAGGAATTGAAAATCTCACTATCCACAAAGGCTCTGAATACATCATCTCAAGAGCGACTTTTCCCTGCTATTTCATCAAGGACAAAGCCGTTGTTGATAATTGTTATACCGAAATCGATATCAAAATTTTCCGTCAATATATTGCACCAGCACTGGGGATCACACACCGTTTTGTGGGCACTGAGCCTTTTTGCAAAGTCACTAATCAATATAACGAAGACATGCGCTATTGGCTCGAAACTCGCACGCTTAGTTATCCACCTATTGAGCTGGTTGAATTTCCGCGAATGGTCTATGACGGCACGGCGGTATCCGCCTCACAAGTTCGTAGACTGCTTGCTAAAAAAGATCTTGCGGCGATCAAGCCGATTGTTCCCGAGGCAACCTATCGCTATTTAGAGGATATGTTAGCTTCCCGTTCAACATCGGCCCCTCACCGTATCGAAAATTCTGAATTAGTCACAGGTGAACTATGAAAATACTCCACGCAGCCGTTGCAGGCACGCTTGAATCAAGCGATGTCATGGTACGAATAGAACCCTTAGAAGACACGCAGGAAGTTTCAATACAAATCAGCAGTAGTGTTGAGAAACAGTTTGGTGATGCGATTGAAAAAATTGTCCTTGAATTGATTGAACAACATGAAATTGAAGGCGCTCAAATCATTATTGATGATAAGGGTGCCCTTGAATGTGTTCTTAGAGCGCGCCTAGAAGCCTTGCTTGCAAGAGCATGTGATATCACTGCATTGCCTTGGGAGGACAAATAATGACACCGGAAAGAAAAACTCGGACGCGTAGAAGCATGCTGTTTGTCCCCGGCTCTAATGCCGCAATGCTGAGTAACTCATTTATTTACAAAGCCGATGCGTTGATGTTCGACCTTGAAGACTCCGTCGCCTTGCGCGAAAAAGATACGGCTCGTCGTTTGGTCTATCATGCGCTACAACACCCTTTATATCAGGATGTTGAAACCATTGTTCGTGTCAATGCACTGGATTCCGCTTTCGGCGTCGCAGACTTAGAAGCCGTTGTTCGCGGTGGTGCTGATATTGTGCGTTTACCCAAAACAGATACAGCACAAGATGTTATTGATATCGAAAATGAAATTTTACGTATTGAGAAAAGCTGTGGTCGCGAACCTGGTAGCACCGGTTTGCTTGCTGCTATTGAATCACCGATGGGGATCACACAGGCAGTCAACATTGCTCACTCATCACCCCGACTTATTGGCATCGCATTAGGTGCCGAGGACTATGTCCGCAATTTGCGTACCGAGCGGTCTCCAGACGGTATTGAACTCCTCTATGCTCGGTGCGCCATTTTACAAGCTGCACGCTCAGCCGGTATTCAAGCATTTGATACCGTGTACTCTGACGCCAATAATGAAGAAGGTTTCTTAAAAGAAGCCGCACACATTAAGCAACTTGGTTTTGATGGCAAATCCTTAATTAATCCTCGTCAAATCGAACTCCTTCATAACCTTTATGCGCCGACACAAAAAGAAGTGGATCACGCCCAACGCGTTGTTGATGCCGCCAATGCCGCGGAACAAGAAGGCCGTGGTGTGGTTTCACTGAACGGAAAAATGGTTGATGGCCCTGTCATTGACCGAGCACGCTTAGTGCTTTCACGAGCGGCATTATCAGGTATTCGAGAAGAGTGAGGCATTGAAAATGACAACGATAACACAGCGCCAGGCGCGCGTATCAGCCTATTTTGACCATATAACTGACGACGCCCCTCGTCAATTTAAAGATATTGGCAAAGTACAACAACAAGTTCAAAAACCCCGCAATCGCAAACTGTGTGATGATTTGCAAGTCGCCATCCGCCGTTCAGGTTTAAAAGATGGCATGACCATTTCATTCCACCATGCTTTTCGTGGCGGTGATTTGACCATCAACCTTGTCATGCAAGTGATTGCAGAGATGGGATTCCGTAATCTCACTCTGGCTTCTAGCTCGTTGAGTGCTTGCCATTCCCCATTAGTAGAACATATTCGCCATGGTGTTATCCGCAAAATTTACACATCCGGTATTCGTGGGCCATTAGCAGAAGCCATTTCCCGTGGTGAATTAGCTGAACCAGTACAGATTCACTCGCATGGTGGGCGAGCTAACCTGATCCATAGCGGCGAACTGAATATCGATGTGGCTTTTATTGGTGTTCCATCTTGTGATGAATACGGTAATGCCAATGGCTATACCGGTGAAGCTTGTTGCGGTTCATTAGGTTATGCAAAAATTGATGCCGAAACGGCAAATAAAGTCGTGATGCTAACCGAAGAGTTACTCCCTTATCCACATAACCCTGCTAGCATCAAACAAGATGAAGTCGATTATATCGTCAAAGTAGCGCGTGTGGGGGATGCCGACAAAATCGGTGCCGATGCAACTCGAATGACCTCTAATCCGCGTGAATTACTGATTGCGCGAACAGCAGCAGACGTCATCGAAAAATCAGGCTACTTTAAAGAAGGTTTTTCACTACAAACGGGGACTGGCGGTGCTTCACTTGCCGTCACTCGTTTCCTTGAAGACAAAATGCGTCGCCATAACATCTGTGCAGGTTTTGCATTAGGGGGTATCACATCCACGATTGTTGATCTGCATGAAAAAGGCTTTATTCGCAAGTTAATTGATGTGCAGAGTTTTGACCGTGCTGCGGCAATGTCACTCGCCCGCAACCCGAATCACATTGAAATCAGCGCCAATCAATACGCTTGCTTTGACTCAAAAGGGGCCTCTGTTGATATGCTTGACGTTGTTGTACTCAGCGCCCTCGAAATTGATACACGCTTTAATGTCAACGTGTTAACTGGCTCAGATGGAGTGATCCGCGGTGCATCTGGCGGACACAGTGATACCGCGGTTGCATCAAAACTGTCAATCATTGTTGCACCTTTAGTACGTGGTCGCATTCCAACTTTAGTCGATGAAGTGATCACTTGTGTTACCCCCGGCTCTAGCGTCGATATTCTCGTCACTGACCATGGTATTGCCGTCAACCCTGCCCGTCCTGAGCTAAAACAGCAATTGGAAAGTCAGGGCATAAAAACGGTCTCCATTGATTGGTTACGCGAACGTGCTGAACTGTTAACGGGTAAACCTAATCCGATTGAATTTACAGACAAAGTCGTGGCAGTAGTTCGTTATCGCGATGGCTCTGTAATTGATGTCGTGCATCAGGTTAAGGAGTAACACCATGTTTTACCCACTGCCTGATACGATAGAGCAACCTGAAATTTCTTTATCTGAATTGTTGGCAAGCCGTGATGTTCGTCAGGCTCGGCAACAACAATGGATTGGTCTCCATCAGGTAACCCTGATTTCGTTTACTGTCGTTTTTCCTGGACCTGTTAAAGATAATCATCTTGTCAGGCAAATCTTTAATCAGGGATTAAATGCGCTTAAACAGGTGGCTCAATGCAGGCAGTGGGTACTTTTAGCACAACAATCTTTCGCTTTACCAACAGGCCCTGAATGTTTCGTGGCAGTCGATGCCGATGCCATTGAGGTTAAAACTGCCTTAATTGAAGCAGAAGAGTTATCAGCGGTCGGTCGTCTATGGGATTTTGATGTCTTTGATGCACAAGGGAGGCAATATTCGCGCTCTGAGCTGCAACTTCCTCCTAGACACTGCTTAATCTGCGAAAAAGAAGCTAAGATCTGTGCGCGAGAGCGTGCTCATTCATTAAGTGAAATTATTCATCAGATAGAGGTGCTAGCCAATGCGTCCAATCACGATTGAGCAAACAGAGCAACTCACACAAGAGATCGTGCACTACTACAGCCAACTCGGCTGGCAAGCCATGATGGCAGAAGTCAATTTAACCCCCAAACCAGGGTTAGTTGATAAATTCAATACTGGTGCTCATAAAGACATGGCGCTGACCGATTTTCATCTTAGTGCTCATGCTATTGCACAACATTTTCCTGACTTTTTACTGGCAGGCGCCAAATATAAGCAGTACCCCATCGAGCAAGTTTTGACGCTTATTCGCCCTATTGGTATAGCTTGTGAAAAGTCGATGTTCCAATCCACCAAAGGGGTTAATACCCATAAAGGATCAATATTTTCTCTTGGATTACTACTAACCGTTATTGGTCGCCAATTAGCACTGCATGAACCCGTTTCAGCCATGAGTATCAGTAATGGGGTATCACAAATGTGCCGAGGCATTACCGCGGAACTAAAACATAAAACGATCCGTCCTACAGCAGGCCAGCGGTTATATCAATCTTTCGGTTTGACAGGCGCGCGCGGTGAAGCTGAAAGTGGTTATCAATTAGTCGTCAATTTATCGCTCCCCTACTATTTAAAACAACTTGTTGAAGGTAAACCACAAGAACTCGCATTACTTGAAACGTTAATCCTATTAATGGCGAACAATGATGATACCAATGTTGCCAATCGTGGTGGATTGGAAGGGTTAGCATGGTTAAAAACACAAGCGCAAACTTTACTCGACCAAGGTGGATTAACAACCTCTGCTGATTTAGAAAAAATTAAATCATTCGATAATCAATGTATCGCAAAAAATTTAAGTCCTGGAGGAAGTGCTGATTTACTTATTTTAACGTGGTTTTTATCTCGGTTACCTTATTCAAAAGACAGGATCCATTTTACTCATTAATAAAAAAATAAATTTAAATCAACATAGGAAAATTAAAAATCATTTTAATAAAGATATGTTAATTAAATATTGATTATTAGTTTAACGAATTTATAACTTATTTGGTATTGAAGAAGAGATTGACACTCTTCAACGAATCTCTGCATGCCAAATTTGTCATTAAACAAATTCATAATATTAAAGTTCATAAAATTTAATATTAATTAAGTTTAGTATTAATATTAAGGAAACTGGCCTATGCAAAAAGATAAAATATGGAAGCTATTTATTCTAATAGCGATTCCCATAATCATATCGCTTATTCCCACGCCGGAGGGGCTACCCCATATTGCTTGGTTACTATTTGGTCTCTACTTAGCCGCTATCGTCGGGCTGGTACTAAAACCTTATTCTGAACCTGTAATATTGTTAGCCACCATTGCTGCAAGTGCGACGATCATCGGTGTGACTGGCACTAAAGATGTCAAAGTGAGCGAGGTCTTAAGTGGTTATGCTTCGGGTACAACATGGTTAGTCTTTGCAGCGTTTACACTCAGTGCTGCTTTCGTGATCACTGGGTTAGGTAAACGACTTTCCTATGTTTTAATTGGTAAATTAGGTAGTACGACATTAGGTCTTGGCTATGTAACTGCCATCCTTGACTTAATTATCGCGCCTGCAACCCCCTCCAATACCGCGCGTGCTGGTGGGATTGTTTTCCCTATCATTAATAGTGTGGCTGTGGCTCTGGGTTCAGATCCCGAAAAAAGCCCTCGAAAAGCAGGTCACTACCTTTTAGTGAACGTTTATATGGTGACAAAAACCACCAGCTATATGTTCCTAACAGCTATGGCTCCAAATGCGTTAGCACTGGCGATGATGAGCGATATTATGGGCATTAGTTTGAGTTGGGGAGGCTGGGCGCTTGCAGCCGCAGTTCCGGGTCTTATCATGCTCATTTTAACGCCATTCATTATCTATAAGCTTTATCCACCTGAGTTAAAAAAGGTCAACAACAAAGAGATCGCCGCAAAAGGTTTAGAAGAGCTTGGCCCCATGACGGTAAGAGAAAAGCTGCTGAGTATTGTGTTCCTATTAGCTTTAGCGGGTTGGATCTTTGCCGATAAAATTGGTGTCAGTGCTTCCACTGTTGCGATTTGTGTTATGGCTTTGACATTAATTCTGGGCGTTGTGACTTGGGATGATGTGCTAAAAAATAAAGGTGGCTGGAATACCTTGATTTGGTACGGCGGTATCATCGGGATGTCTGGTGTACTGACAAAAGCTGGCTTTTTCGAATGGTTAGCCAATGTCATGGGTCAACACCTCTCATTCGGTGATCAAACCATGCTCGCCTTCTTTGTGATTATGTTTATCAGTGTTGCGATACGTTACCTCTTCGCGTCTGGCGGTGCTTATGTCGCTGCAATGGTGCCTGTGTTTGCAACTGTCGGTATGGTTGCGGGTGCACCACCAATGCTGCTAGCCCTCGGTCTACTCTTCTCGAATGCTTACGGTGGCAGCTTAACCCACTACGGAGGCGCGGCAGCACCAATCGTCTTCGGTGCTGGCTACAACGATATTCGTTCTTGGTGGATTATAGGTGGTATCGTTGCATTCTTAAGTTTACTGGTACATATGACAATTGGTTTAGGCTGGTGGGAAATATTAATCAGCTCCGGTTTAATTTAGAAAATAATAATCTGAATACAAATTAAATTAACAATGGGATCTGAGCTTATGAGATCCCATTTAAATATAAAATGCCCTCTTCCTATTATTTTGCTGTGCTACCGGCAGCGATTGTTTTTATTTCATGCCATCAACAGCATAAATAATAAATGAGCAATACTCTAAATAGGAAAATACATGAAAAAAATACCTTGTATGTTGATGCGTGGCGGCACATCTAAAGGCGTATTTTTATTAGCAGATGACCTACCAAAGAATATCCAAGAGCGCGATGAACTTATATTAGCTATTATGGGATCGGGCCACGCACTGCAAATTGATGGTATTGGTGGTGGTAGCCCTCAAACCAGTAAAGTGGCAATCATTAGCCGCTCTCCCCACCCTGATGCCGACATTGATTATTTATTTGCTCAAGTTTCAGTGACGGAACGTATTGTTGATACCGCGCCTAATTGTGGCAATATTCTCTGTGCCGTTGGCGCTTACGCCATCGAAAAAGGGTTAATGCCTATAACAGGTGATGAAACAACAATCCGAATTCGTAATATCAATACGAATACTTTCGTCAACGCCACAGTACAAACACCAAATGGTCATATTGTTTATGAAGGTGATACCACCATTGCAAGCGTTCCTGGTCATGCTGCCCCTATCGCCCTCACATTTTTAAATGCGTGTGGTACAAAAACTGGAAAACTACTCCCCACGGGCCATGCCATTGATACTTTCGATGGCGTCGAAGTCAGTTGTATCGATATGGCGATGCCAGTTGTGCTCATTGACGCCCCTCAATTAAACAAAACGGGTTATGAGAGCGCGGCTCAACTTGAAGCGGATAAGGCGTTTATGCAGCGCCTAGAGAGCATTCGCCGCCAAGCTGGCCTTGCGATGGGATTAGGTGATGTCAGCCAAAAAGTGATCCCCAAGCCTGTTCTGGTTTCCCCTGCAATTCATGGTGGAACGGTTAACGTTCGCTATTTTATGCCTCATAAGTGTCACGGTGCATTAGCTGTTACAGGCGCTATTGCAATAGCGACAGGCACCATCTTAGAAAATAGCGTCATCAAGCGTTATTTAACAAAAAATGTCGATATGCAACATATCTCGATTGAACACCTCAGTGGTCATTTTGATGTTTCACTCAATCAGCAAGGCGACTTCCCAGAAGGGTTACAAGCTTCCATTATTCGAACGGCGCGAAAGCTATTTTCCGGGGATGTGTATGTTCCTTAATCGGTTATCTCTCTGACACATGACGCCTATCTATTATAGGCGTCACCTTTCTCTAATTAGTGCGACTGAAATTCCCCTTGGATCACATAAGAAACTTGATGAGCCTCATCAGGTGTTGGCAATTCTAATTTACTTGCCATACGCTCCATTACCTTTTCTGGCACGGCGTAGTCACGTTGACGATTTTGTTGTTGCCACTGCTTGTAGGGAACTTCCAAATAAATAAGGTGGATTTTCGCCTGATAGCGGGCAAACAAACCGATCATACTGGCTCTTAATGACGCACTTAGTGAAGTTGCATTCCAAATAAAGTCCTTTTTTGCACGTAACAAGACTTTCGCCTGCTCCTTCGCTTGTTGAGCGACCCAACCTTGCGCATTTTTATCGGCAGGATCGATTTTATGCGCGCGACGAATTTTATCAAGGCAGACCACTTCCCATTGCGGATAATGCTGAGCAATAAAGTGATCTTTTCCCATTCCCGGCAAGCCACACAGCATAACCACTTCGCTTCCTTGCTCCTCAAAAGGCTCGTAATCCGTAGTGCCACGCTGGTGATGAAAATAGTGGAAACGCCCAGCCGCCGAAGCAAAAGCTTTTGGTTGCATCCAACACCCCTGTTCGCGACAAAATAGCTCAAATATTTCAATGCGAGACAAGAGTTCCGACTGATCTTGGCATATGCGCCCCAATACGTCCGCCTTTGCTAATAAACACAGCAGTGACATATCAACACGTAAAGAAGCAGCAAATAGCGCCCGCTCAGGGTCGACTTTTTCCATCAACCATAAAGGTAAGCCATGATAGCGAACTAAAGCGGCGATTTGTTCACGTATCGCAAACGGGGTTTCAACCTCTCGATAAAGAATGCGTCGAGCAGATAATTCACCTTTTTTCGCATGACCAGGAGAGATAATACGCCCGTTTTCATCTTCTCGTGTTGTCGTACGCTTTTCAACATCATGCAGCAGTGCTGCTGCCCAAACGATATTTTGCTGTAAAACAGGGAGTTGTTGGTATTCAGGTAATGCTTCGAGTGCTGCTAAAACCATTTGTGTATGTGTTGCCACATCACCTTCGGCATGATGCAGCGCATCTTGCGGTACGCCTCGCATATCACGCACAAAATCAAATTGCGCCTCTAGCTGTGACCATGCGCGTTGTTCAGTCAATTGCCAACTCATACTTCCCCCTTTTGGCGTTCGAACGCTAACTTCGCTCGCTGCCAATGTCTTTTCCAATGAATATCGGTTTTAACATGGTTTTTTCGCACATATTTAAAGGCATGCTGCATAAAATCAGCGACCAAAAAACGGCGGCTATCGCGAGTCACAATGCCTTCCATACTACAAGGTTGCTGAGTAAACGTATCACAAGCCCCAAAAAGGCTATCTTGTGAAGCGGCCTCACTAAGCTGAGCCGCATAAGCCTGTGGCCCAAGTTGCCTATCAATCTTGAGGGTTAGCTCCGGCACTGTTGGAAAATCAAATAGAGCGGCATAAAACTTCACCTCTTCCCAGCTAAGCCAATAGTCACCTTGTCGCACGGCAAAAACATAGAAGTAATCTTCAATATGTTGATATTCAATAGAGTGTATCGCATAGAGGTTTTCGCCAAACAGTTCGATATCCCCTAAATCGTTTTTAATTAACTGCCAGCGCTGGCGGATCTGTTGGCTCCATGCTGACTGTGTTGGCGCAGCATGCGAGCGAGCAAAAACCCCATATTGGCTTAAGCAATTATTTTCACCATCGAGTTTTTCGGTATGTACCAGTTGTTCAATATTCTGGATGTGCGACCACCAATCGCTATTGATACGATCATCACTGGTGGTGCCAGGTGAGAACGGATAGTGATACGTTCTACCATACTTTCTTGATTGCATATTCATCATGCTTTCTCTACAGAAATAGGAAAAACAACAAATCCTTTAGCAAGATTTGCCTCTGTGTTGTGTGAGAAATCAAGAGTTGGTATTACATATCTCTTCCGCGGAACGGCCTCGTTATGGGGTGTTACTTATTCAAAAGTAACAAATTCATTTAAAAACAGGCCGATTCTAGCCTAACTGTCAAGTAAAAGGCTATCAATTTAATCTGAATCTATGACGGTAATGGAGTGGCTTTCATCGCGTATCAGCCCACTTTCACTTTTGCTGTGTCGCGCTGTTTAGCCCCTTTCCCTCAATTTTAAACGTTAAAAATGACAATGTGCCCCTTATCTTAAGGGGCACACCGATGCATTAAAAGGCTAACCTGTGGCTTAATATAAGCCGAGTACAGCACCTACCGCTAAGGTGAAGAAGCTAAACAGCCAAATCCAACCGAATGAATAGCGCAGATGGCGCCCCATATCAATTCCAGCAAGCCCCATTGCCAACCATGCAGCTGGTGAGAATGGGCTAACAAATGTTCCGGCGTTATTACCAATTGCCATTGCATATACGACCGAAGAGGGGTCTACACCAGCCGTTTCAGCGATTTGCTGAATAATAGGTAGCAGAGCAAAGTAATACGCATCGGTACTGGTGAAAATATCCATCGGTACGCCGAGGATGCCAACAAAGATATGGATTTTAGAGACCCATTCTGTTGGTAATATTGCCGTTAAATCTTCAGCGATCGATTTTAGCATTCCCCCATCCGACAAAATACCGAGGAAAGCACCCGCAGCGAGAATAATCGCGACCATGCCTAACGCTTGTGGGGCATGTTCAGAGAGAACCTTCATTTGATCTTTAGGATTAGGAAAATTAACCAGCAAGGCGATTGATAACGCAATCATAAACACATAAGGCGCCGATAACAGTCCAAATGCCAGACAAATAATAGAAGCGACAATTAACCCACCGTTAATCCATGGCTTTTGTGGCTTGTTTATTTGTTCATTCACATCCGCTATTTGCTCATTAGCAGGCAATAAAGAGTCCATCAGATACGGACTCGTGCCTTTAAGTGCAGCAGCGGCAATACGGCGTTTCTCACGTAAACCCATAATTACTGCGAATACCACAGCACCAGCCATACCGATGATCTGCACAGGGATCAAGCTTTGCCATAACGTTGCGGCATCAATGCCTGTCACCGCAGAAGCACGGCCTAATGGGCCACCCCATGGCACCATGTTCATAATCCCCATACTGGCGCACATCAATAACAACATTAAATAAGGGCTCATGCCGAGCTGGCGATATAAAGGCAGCAGTGCTGGAATAATAATCAGGAATGTCGCGGCACCAGAGCCATCTAAATGCACGACACCCGCAATTAGTGTGGTCATCACACACACAATGATCACATTGCCTCGCGTCATTTTGACCATCAAACGGATAAGAGGATCAAAAATATGCAAATCTTTCATCAAACTAAAGAATAAAATAGCGAACAGGAACATCGCCGCCACTTTAGAGACTTTATTGATACCGCTTTCAAAAAAAGCTGAAATTTCAGGGATTGAATACCCTGCAATCAGGGCGCCAATAAAAGGAATACAAGACATTGCAATGATAGGGCTAACTTTTCCCATCATAAGCAAGGTGACGATGGAAAGAATGATCAATATACCGATAATTGTTAACACATTGAGTTCCTTATTAGAATTATATTTTTAAGGTGAAAATTAAATACACTTAAACGAGTATTAATTTATTCCATTGTATATTTTCAATGTTGCGATATGCATTTTGAATATACGGTAAATACACATCTATCTCCCTGACCTTATATAAATCAAAATTAATTTTCGCAAGAGCTAGATCATTTTTTTGCTGAATAACAACCTAAAAATTAGCCATAAAAATCAGCGTTTAAGATAAAAATTTAGAGCAAAACGCTATTAGCACCATTAAAACCATTAATTAAAATTAATACCAATATTAATTGTTTTTTATTTACTTAATTGCTAAGCTGGCGATTATAAGAGGGTAATTATTTTTAATTATCAAACTAGTTTATGTTTTCTATTTTTTTTTAGTGTTTTATTTTCACAATGAGGAGAAACAGACAGAAAATTATACTTTTTCACATAGTTCTCAAATTTATACTTATCTACTTGCATTATTCTGTGACTAATAGAATTGAGCTTTAACTGTAAAAAACCACATGAACAGCACAAAATGATACTGAACTTACTTGTATCATGGATAAATTAATCATGATCACTAAGGAACAAGACAGATGAGCTTCCTATTTTCCCCCGCAGCTTTGGGGCAAATTTCCCTAAAAAACAGGATCATTGTTCCACCGATGTGCCAATATTCCGCCATCGACGGCATGCCAACCGCTTGGCATCATTCACACTATATGAATCTCGCGCTTTCAGGGGCGTCGTTAGTTATTGTCGAAGCTAGCGCAGTCACCCCCGCTGGGCGTATCACCTATAAAGATCTCGGTATCTGGAATGATGAACAGGCAACCGCCCTAAAAAACATGTTAGCAGATATCAGGCAATTTGCTGATGCACGCTTAGGTATTCAAATCGCTCATGCAGGTAGAAAAGCCTCAACAGATCTCCCTTGGCTGGGTGGTCAGAGCCTCTCTAAACAAGAACAAAATGGCTGGGAAACGGTCTCTGCGTCAAACTTGCCTTTTGGTCATTCACACCCGCCAAGAGAACTGAGCAAACAAGAGATCCACGACATCCAACAACAATTTGTCGATGCGGCTAAACGTGCAGAATATGCGGGATTTGATGTTATTGAAATCCATGCAGCCCACGGTTATTTATTGCATCAATTTTTATCGCCAATCGCGAACCAGCGCCAAGATGAATATGGGGGCAATTTTAAAAACCGCAGTCGTCTATTAATCGATGTATTTCGTGCGGTTAGAGATGCAGTTAATCCCAATATTGCTGTTGGCGTTCGAATTTCTGCAACCGACTGGGTTAGTGGTGGATGGGGGGTTCCTGAATCCATTGAACTTACTGAACAACTCGAAGAACTAGGCTGTGATTATATACACGTCTCGTCAGGGGGGTTATCGTCTGAGCAGCAGATCCCTATTAGCCCCAATTACCAAGTGCCACTCGCTCAAGCTATTCATGAGCATACAATGATGCCGGTGATTGCCGTCGGCCTTATTACTGAGCCTAATCAAGCCGAAGCGATAATCGCTACTGGGCAAGCGGATTTTGTATCAATCGGTCGAGGGATACTCTTCAACCCTCGTTGGCCTTGGCATGCG
Organism: Providencia sp. PROV119; assembly: GCF_028482435.1. Classification (NCBI taxonomy): domain Bacteria; kingdom Pseudomonadati; phylum Pseudomonadota; class Gammaproteobacteria; order Enterobacterales; family Morganellaceae; genus Providencia; species Providencia sp. PROV119. The sequence goes on along the minus strand of NZ_JAMPQL010000018.1, from coordinate 49,527 downwards.
GCAGCGCAACTAGGGCAAAATATCAGTGTTGCACCACAATATTTACGCAGTGCGCCTTATCAATATAAAAAGTTATTTAGCGCATAATAATAGTCACAGCGGTAACAAGACACTTACCGCTGTGATATATCTTAATTAACGCTCAGCTTTTGTACACTGATTAACAAATTCAACCATTGATTTTTGAAAATCAGCTTCTGCTGTTGCTGATTTCGCTAATTCACCTTCAATACGTTTATATTCTTTCAAACCGTATTTTTCGATTGTTTTGTCATATGCACAGGCACAAATTGCGCTAATAGCATCTGCGGTTTCACCGGCTGGACTCCCAGACGCTTTCACACAATCACTCACAAAAACTTTTTTAGATTCAGCGATTTCGGCTTTATCGTCCGAGCATGCTGCTAATAATGTCATAATGCCTGCCATACCCAAAATTAATGCGATCTTTTTCATCTTTAGCCTATTATAAATTTAGTTTGCATTACTATTAATCTAAAAAATTTAAATAAGAGAGTCATATTTAGATTAATTACCCATACCTTTCTCATGTAAATAATAATAGCTGCTTTAATTTAAAAAATCTCTATTATAAGGACTATTTTTAGTAAAAGTCTTATTTTGATAATGCTCGAAAAGAGCGCCATCGATAATAAAAGAGAGCACTTAAAATAAGAATACAACCTATTATTTGGATCATTGGCATCCGTTCATGATACCAAATGGCAGCAACAAACACGGTCATCACCGGTTCTAAAATCATAATAATGGCAGCGTTCGCGGCAGTGGTATTTTTTTGCCCAATCAACTGCAAAATAAAACGTAAGCTGGTTGCTATCACCACACTGGCAATAAACCACATCAATATCGATGGCGCTAACGTGGTTGGCCACTCCTCTAATAAAAGAGATAACGTCAAACCAACCACGCCCGTACAAGCCAACTGAATAGCCGTTAAAGGTAAAACAGGAACACTACGCGCATAGACGCTGGTATAGCAGAAATAAATGGCTTGAACGATTGCGGCAGCTAAAAACCAAAGTTGACTACTCTTAAACTGAACTTGCCCCTTAAACAGGGTTAAACACGCTAAGCCTAATACTGCAACAGGTAACGCTTGCCAAAAATAACGTGTCGGCCGTATTTTTAAAAGCACCCAACCCACTAATGGCACAAACAGCATGGCTAGGCTCATGATAAACGCGCCCTCACCTAGCGAGTCTGTTGTAGCAACGGCATAAATCCATAAAACGAGGTTGAGGGCCATCCATCCCCCCGTCATCAAAATACTCGGTAGTTGTTGCAAGCGAATATGATGGCGTTTCCCCCAACAAAAAGGGGCTAGAATGATCGCCGCCAATAAGAAACGACTACCTAAAAAAGCAAATATTGGCATGCCTTGTACAGCTTCACGAGAAAAAATCCATCCCCATGCGGCAATAAAAGTGGTCAGCACTAAAAATAGTTCGGCTTTCCTTTGCGACTGCATATTTTATTTTACCTATCAATCACGACATTATTGTCATCATCATACTGTCTATACTATTTATGCCAATCTCTATTTTGCCTCCTTGATTAAATAGGGCTTTGAAAACTTCTTCATTTCCTCTTAACACGCCAATGACATTAATAAAATACAGTTATCAATCACTATTCCTTCCTATTGACTGTTTTCTCATCGAATAAATGGGGAAATATGCCATTAAACTGGTCAATTTTTCTGAAATTTTGGGGTGACATAATGCAAATAGATAATTAATCAATGGCTTGATGCAGTGAGCACATTACGCATCAGCTCAAAAAGGTAGGTCGATATGTCAATCACACATAAACATCCATATAACGATTCAGAGAAAATTAGTCAGATAAAAAGCGCTATTAATACACGCAAATATGCTCATCCTGCTGAAATTAGCTTGTTATGGAAAAATGCCATGAACTCATCGTTCAATCTCAGTTGGTCTAAAGTGATGTTAGCGGCGTGTATCTCTACCGCTATTGTATTACTGTTGACATCCTACTAAACAAAAAAATGGCCGGGATCTTCTCCGGCCATTGCGGTTTTTGTTTGAGTAATGAATTACCAGAAACCTAAGACTTTCCACCAAATACTGCCTAAACCAATCCAGATAATAAGGTTGACGACACTCATCACAAATCCGGCTTTCCACCATTCGCCGAGTGTTACGTAGCCTGAACCGAAAATAATGGGGGCAGTTCCTGTGCCGTAATGGGTCAGAGACATCATCAAAGAAGAGGAGAATGCTAAGGTTAAGCCGAGTAACATCGGTGGAGCGCCAAGCGCTAAACCAGCCGCAAAGAAAGCAGCAAACATCGCGGTAATGTGGGCGGTTGTACTCGCAAAGAAGTAGTGTGAATAGACATAGATAAGCACAAGGATTAATGCTCCCCAAACCCAACTCAATCCCATATTATCGATTGAAGTCCCTACTGAGATGGACATCCATTTAATTAAACCTAGCTTACCTAAGAAACTTGCCATCATCACCAAAGCAGCAAACCAAACAACGGTATCCCAAGCCCCTTTGTTTTTTAATACATCATCCCAATTGATGACGCCCGTGGCTAATAAAATACCCAGTCCAATAAATGCGGCCGTTGTTGCGTTAATCTTATAAGCAGGTCCAAATACGTGTTCGGGTACACCTGCCCACATCACCAGTAATAGCACAAACACACCAAGCGTAATAACTTCTGGTAATGAAATTGGGCCTAATTGTTGTAAACGCTGTTTTGCAAAATTAGGCGCATCAGGGGTTGACGTAATTTCAGGTTTATACATGAAATAGATAACTAACGGCATCAAAATTAACGACACCAAAGCAGGTGCAAATGCTGCTAGCGCCCACATTGACCAAGTTAATTCATTTGCTCCTCCAGCTTCGCTGACAATCAAACTGACAATTAAAGGGTTTGGCGCCGTCGCGGTAATAAACATCGCTGAAGTAATCGGGTTAATATTATAGTTAACCAAAGAGAGATAACGCCCTATTTTACCGGCAGTACCATCATCGGCCTTAGAGCCAAAACTATCCGCAATGGAGCGCATAATAGGGTGAATGATCCCCCCGCCACGCGCAGTATTACTTGGGGTCACTGGCGCAAGTACTGTTTCTGCAATCGCCAGTGAATAAGCAATACCTAATGTTTTTTTACCAAATAAGGAAATAACATAATAGCCAATCCTCGCGCCTAATCCGGTTTTATTTAGGCTCATTGAAACCATAATAGAAATACCGATTAACCAAATCAGGTCATTTGAGAAACCACTTAACGCATCCGCTATCGCATCCTTTGTGGAGTTTGGATTAGTCACTCCCGTTGCAGCCACTAAAGCAATGGCAATAATGGAAACACCGCCAATAGGAAGGGCTTTACCAATAATTGCGGCGATCGTTCCAACAAAGAGTGCTAATAGATGCCAAGCATCGGGATTAACACCTTCGGGAACAGGGATTAGGAACCAAATAATAAGTGTGATTGCAACTGCTATCAATGTAGGTATAGGTTTTAATGGGGTCAGTTTATTCATATCGGGCATCCATACATGTTTTTAAGATGGAAATAAAAAATTCTTAGCAATATATTTTTTATCATTACAAATATGTTAACTAAATATCTTTGTCAGACATTGATCGTTATCATTGACATAGCTATTTTTACATATAAAAAACGATTTAAATTTAGTAACAAAGAGTAATTAGTAATTACAACAATTTACTAATAGCATTTAACAAGGAACCATCATAATATTAACTTTTATTTTATAAACGACAATGTATAACATTCATATAAAAAGCACGTTCATTGCCTTAAATAATTAACCATACAAAAAACATTGTTTATTTCATTTAAAATAGACGTTGAAACATCAACAATATACAAAACCCAATGATTTATTTATATTACAATAGGTAAAAATGCAGGCTGAATCGAATTATTCATACAAATAATCTTAATTTTGCTAAATAGCATTAAATAACAAATTCAAAAATTTCGAGTTAAATGTACAAATAACACGCTATTCATCAATACGTACTTAGATGTTTTAATAACCTTATATCTTATTAGATAGTCTAGTAGGAAACTATTTACCACTACATTACAATTATCACTTGATTAAACTTCATACATATTGTGGTTATTTAATCTAATCTTAATCATGGACACTCTGAATTAGATAACTATTCTAAGGAAATATAGATGATAAAGCATGATGTAAATTGTTATAAAGAGCACCAACCTTGCATTATTTTATGTACAACAAACAGCCAAAATAATGCGGTCAAGATTGCTCAACAGTTATTAGATAGACGCTTGGCGGCCTGTGTTTCATTGCTGCCTGAGATAACCTCCATTTATCAATGGAAGAACGAGATCGCACAAGATAAAGAGGTACTGTTACTCATTAAATCTACTAATAAAAACCAAGCTGAATTGTTTTCTGCTATCAAGGAAATCCACCCATACGAAACTCCTGAATTGATTAGCCTCGATTTGGATCAGGTCGACAGTGGATATTTGGCGTGGTTAGTTAAATCAGTCAAATAAGCGTCATCATGGTGTTAAATAGTGAGGTTGTTCTCAATATTCCACTCTCCATGGCGTTACCGATGGATTCGCTAACTGGTCTGCTATGGTAAGTAAAAAATAAATGCTATACAGAAGTTCTCGTTTTCGCTTTATTTGCCCTCTTTATTGAGGGCTTTTTTCGATGATTTTTTTTGGTCGATCGAAAAAATGACCCCTTCGCTGGCTGGGGCCATTGATAGATTAATGCAACTATAGCTGGCGAACAGGGGCATCCCCTGCAACATAATAATCAGCCTGACTTGCCGGTAAGGGTTCACGCCCACGGATTTTATCCGCCATCTTTTCGGCGATCATAATTGTCGTTGCATTCAAGTTACCTGTAATAATCAAAGGCATGATTGAAGCGTCAATCACTCTTAGATTTTCAAGGCCATGTACACGACCTGCACCATCAACGACCGCCATTTCATCGTATCCCATCTTACAAGAGCCACAAGGATGGAATGCCGTTTCAGCGCGCTCGCGGACAAAAGCATCAAGCTCGTCGTCTGATTGGACATGTTTACCGGGGCTAATTTCCTCACCTCGGTACGGATCTAATGCTGGTTGAGCCATAATTTCGCGGGTAATGCGAATGGCGGCACGGAACTCTTCCCAATCCTGCTCACTCGACATGTAATTAAACAAAATACTCGGGTGTTGGTAAGGATCCGTTGACTTTATCCTCACACGCCCTCGACTCGGCGAACGCATAGAGCCTACGTGAGCTTGGAAACCATGTACATTTACTGCATTACTGCCGTTGTAATTAATTGCAACAGGCAAAAAGTGGAACTGGATATTTGGCCATGCAAACTTATCACTTGTCCTGATAAATCCGCCCGCCTCAAATTGGTTACTAGCACCGATACCCGTTCCTTTAAACAACCACTCCGCACCGATAGCGGGTTGGTTATACCATTTTAATGCTGGATAGAGCGAAACGGGCTGCTTACACTCATATTGCAAATACATCTCAAGGTGATCTTGCAAATTTTGCCCTACCCCAGGCAACACATGCACCGCGGGGATATTAAACTCTTTGAGCACATCTTCTGGCCCTACACCTGAGCGCTGCAATATTTGAGGTGAAGCAATGGCGCCAGCACACAAAAGCACCTCTTTACGGGCTTTGGCATGCACGGCAGTTTTACTGCTCCCTTGGTAGAATTTCACGCCAACCGCTTTTTTCGATTCAAATTCAATAACATCTGTAGTGGCGTGGGTAATAATGGTCAGATTTTTACGTTTTCTAGCCTGATCGAGATAACCTCGAGCCGTACTCGCACGACGCCCTTTTGGTGTTACCGTTCTATCCATTGGACCAAAGCCCTCTTGTTGATAACCATTTAGGTCATCTGTTCTTGGATAGCCAGCCTGAACCCCCGCTTCAACCATGGCATGAAACAAGACGTTATTACCATTTTTAGGCGTAGTCACACTGACAGGACCATCGCCACCATGATAATCATTTGCACCGATATCCCGCGTTTCCGCTTTGCGAAAATAAGGTAAACAATTGAGGTAACTCCAGTCTTCTAAACCTGGAGTTTGCGCCCACCCGTCAAAATCCAATGCGTTACCTCGGATATAACACATACCATTGATCAGCGATGACCCCCCAAGCCCTTTTCCGCGCCCACACTCCATACGGCGGTTGTTCATGTAAGGTTCAGGATCAGTTTCATAGGCCCAATTATAGCGTCGACCTTGTAATGGATATGCTAATGCCGCTGGCATTTGTGTACGAAAATCGAACCTGTAGTCCGGTCCTCCAGCTTCAAGGAGCAGCACAGTAACATCAGAATCTTCTGTCAGGCGGGTAGCAAGAACGTTACCGGCTGAACCAGCACCGATAATAATGTAGTCATAGACCATTGTTATCTCCTCTGTTTCAGTCAAATTAAAAATAAGAAATTAAAATACGGATGCAAACTCCCCAAGTTCGACTTGTATTGATTTGATTTGAGTATAATTTTGTAGTGTGACTAAGCCATTTTCACGGCCAACCCCTGAGTGCTTATAGCCCCCGACAGGCATTTGCGCGGGTGATTCACCCCATGTATTAATCCAACAAATTCCGGCTTCTAATTGATGAATGACACGATGCGCACGGGATAAATCACAAGTCACGATCCCCGCTGCCAAGCCATATAGCGAGTTATTCGCGCGTTCAATCACCTCATCTTCAGATTGGTAACTGAGAATGCTCATCACAGGGCCAAAAATCTCTTCTTGAGTGATTTGCATATCATCAGAACAGTCGGTAAATACCGTAGGTAATACATACGCGCCTTGAGCAAACACACCTTCTGTGAGGCGTTCACCTCCACAAAGCAGTTTCGCCCCTTGTTGTTTACCAATTTCGATATAACGCAACACATTTTCCATATGAGCAAAACTCACTAGCGGGCCAAAATTGGTTTCATCATCAATAGGCGAGCCTATTTTGATACGTGCAACACGTTGTTGGATCTTCTCTTCGAATTGCGTTTTTAAATGTTCTGGAACAAAGACCCGCGTACCATTAGTACAAACTTGCCCCGAACTGTAAAAATTAGCCATCATGGCAATATCAGCAGCCTTATCCAGATCTGCATCATCAAAAATAATCAGTGGTGATTTCCCCCCCAACTCCATCGTGACATCTTTTAGAGTTGACCCAGAGGCATTTGCCATCACTTTTTTACCTGTAGGCACGCCACCTGTGAAGGAAATTTTGGCAATGCCCGGATGCTCCGTCAGCCATAGGCCCACATCAGCGCCTCCTCCTGTCACCACATTAAACACACCGGCAGGTAGCCCTGCTTCTGTGTAAATTTCCGCTAATTTGAGTGCGGTCAATGAGGTCACTTCACTTGGCTTAAAGATCATGGCATTACCTGCGGCTAAAGCAGGAGCAGATTTCCAAAGTGCGATTTGGATAGGGTAGTTCCAAGCACCGATACCAGCGACAACACCTAACGGCTCACGGCGCGTATAGGCAAATGAACTATCGCGTAATGGGATCTGTTCGCCTTCTAAAGCGGGGATCAAACCGGCGTAGTATTCGAGAACATCCGCCCCCGTCACAATATCCACATAACGCGTCTCTGAAAGTGGCTTGCCAGTATCTAATGTTTCTAACTGAGCCAACTCGTCATTACGTTCACGTAAAATATCAACTGCTCGACGTAAGATGCGTGAACGCTCTATTGCCGTCATTGATGCCCATATCTTTTGCCCTTGTTTGGCACTTTCCACCGCCCAATCGATGTCTTCATGTGTCGCCGATTGTAAACGAGCGATCACTTCACCGTTCGCTGGGTTAATTGCATCAAACTGCCCACATTCCGGTTGTGAGCTATCTACATAACCACCATGAATATAAAGTTTATGTAATTGTGGTTCGTGCATAATATCTCCCTCCTATTAAAACGTTTCTTTTGGTTTAGCTATCCCGCGGCCGACTGAGCTGCATATCGATATACTCATTCGTGATGGTCAACGCATCCTGTAATGGAAAAGCTTCATTACTCAATGCACTACGTAACCATAACCCATCAATTAACGCCGCCAGCCCTTTTGCGGCCATACGCGCGGCGTGCTTATCGAGTACTCGAGCAAACTCATACGTTAGGTTGGAATACAATCGCCTATCATTCACTTGCTGCAACCGATTTAAATTCGGTTGATGCATGCTACTTGCCCAAAAGGCTAACCATGTTTTCATCGCCGCCTCACTGATTTGCGAAGAATCAAAGTTACCTTCAACGATGGCTTGAATGCGCTGTTTAGGTTGGGCATGACTCAGCATTCTTAAACGCATTGCCACGGCGATCCCAAGTTGGTACTGAATATGACGCATGGTAGCTTCTAACAGACCATTTTTATCGCGGAAGTAATGGCTGATGATCCCTGTTGATACACCCGCCTTTCGAGCAATTAACGCGATACTGGCCTCTTGCATGCCCACTTCATTAATCACTTCAAGTGTGGCTTGAATTAACTGCTGCTTACGTATCGATTGCATTCCTATTTTCGGCATAACCTCTAGACCCAAAAAAATACAGTGAACCCTGTTATTAAACTTTTTTTTAATTGAACATTCAATCAATATTAACTATATTTTATCACAATTGTTTTACAAAATCAGGAGAAAGATAGATGTAAAAAAACAACTCTTTGCAATTAATTCAATTAATTAGCAAAGAATGTAACTTTTAACTTTTGAATAAATAAAATTGTGGAAACTGCCGATGACAACTCAAAATAGTCCAAAAAATCAGCAGAAAGACAAATTAAACTCTGTGGTTTTTTTCACTTCTGCTGGTCTAATACTAGCATTTTCATTTTTCACCATACTCATGACAGAAACCGCCAACCAATGGATCGTCGCAACTCTCGGATGGGTATCAAAAACGTTTGGTTGGTACTACTTGTTAGCCGCAACGCTGTATATTGTCTTTGTGATATTTGTGGCGACATCACGCTTTGGTAATATCAAATTAGGGCCGGAGCAATCAAAACCTGAATTTAGCGTATTAAGTTGGTCTGCCATGCTGTTTGCGGCAGGGATCGGTATCGACCTAATGTTTTTCTCTGTTGCCGAGCCTGTCACGCAATATATGCTGCCACCCACTGGCGAAGGGGAAACATTAGAAGCAGCTCGTCAGTCGATGGTGTGGACTCTCTTCCACTATGGCCTGACGGGCTGGTCTATGTATGCGCTGATGGGGATTGCGCTCGGTTACTTTAGTTACCGATATAATTTGCCTTTAACCATTCGCTCTGCCCTTTACCCTATTTTTGGTAAACGTATCTATGGGCCAATCGGCCATACTGTCGATGTTGCCGCCGTTATTGGTACAATTTTTGGTATTGCGACCACATTAGGTATCGGTGTGGTACAGCTTAACTATGGTTTAAAAGTCCTGTTTGATCTCCCTCAAGGGCTTGGCGTACAAGGTGGCCTGATTTTACTTTCGGTCATTATGGCCGTTATTTCCGCCACATCTGGGGTTAATAAAGGGATCCGTATCTTATCCGAACTGAATGTTTTGCTCGCATTAGGGCTGATTTTATTCATTTTGTTTGTTGGTGATACGGAATTTTTACTCAATGCGTTAGTGCTTAACGTGGGTGATTACATTAATCGCTTTATGGGAATGACGCTTAACAGCTTTGCTTTTGATAGACCAACAGATTGGATGAATAGCTGGACGCTATTTTTCTGGGCTTGGTGGGTTGCATGGTCGCCGTTTGTGGGCTTATTCCTCGCACGAATTTCCCGTGGACGGACAATTCGCCAGTTTGTCATTGGCACGCTGATTATCCCTTTCGTGTTCACCCTACTTTGGTTATCTATTTTTGGTAACAGCGCCTTATACGAAATCATTCATGGCAACAAAGAATTGGCAGAAACGGTGCTTGCCGCCCCTGAAAAAGGCTTTTACTCCTTACTAGAGCTCTATCCCGGGTTTGGTTTGACCGCATCGGTGGCAACGATCACTGGCCTACTATTTTATGTGACCTCTGCGGATTCTGGGTCACTCGTACTCGGGAATTTCACCTCAAACCTAAGCGATATCAATAATGATGCGCCTAACTGGTTACGTATTTTCTGGTCAGTGGCGATTGGTTTATTAACCCTAGGTATGTTGATGACCGATGGGGTTGCCGCACTACAAAATACGACCGTGATCATGGGGTTACCTTTTAGTTTTGTGATCTTTTTTATCATGGCGGGGCTGTATAAATCGCTAAAAGTCGAAGATTTCAGGCGCGTCAGTTCACTCACCACCAATGCGCCAGCGCCTTTATATGGCAATGGTAAGTTAAATTGGAAACAGCGGTTGGGCCGTGTGATGAACTTCCCCGGTACCACTTACACTCAACGTATGTTGGATCTAGTGTGTACGCCTGCCATGCAAGAAGTGGCAAAAGAGCTATCACTACGCGGCGCTAATGTGGAATTTAATATTCTGCCCCCTGCCGAAGATGAGCGTTTAAATCACCTAGAGCTCGTGGTTGATTTAGGGGAAGAACAGAACTTTATCTATCAAATTTGGCCGCAACGTTACTCTGTTCCCGCCTTTACCTACCGCGCACGTTCAGGTAAATCCCATTACTATCGCCTAGAAACTTTCCTTTGGGAGGGAACACAAAGCAATGATTTAATGGATTACACCAAAGAACAGGTGATCAGTGATATTTTAGATCAATATGAAAAACATCTTAATTTCATTCACTTAAGCAGAGAAGCGCCAGGGGCAACATTAACCTTTCCTGAAACTAATTAATCGTTTTACTGCAAAGGGGCCATTAGGCCCCTTTTTAAGATGCAACAATACACGTGTTTTTGAAATAAATTTCATGACAAGTGATTAATCTGTTCATCATTTGACCAATAAATATGGCGTATTTTGTTCATTAATGGCGCGATGCCAGATGGCTAAAATTCCCCCTATTCAAGGAGAAATGATGATGAACAAGACACTATTTGCCCCTTATTTGGATGTGACCGTTGATGCGATTTGGAATGACCCGCTTTCTCCTAACGGCAAACCAAACCCTAAATATAGCCAAGCTGCAATTAGTCACAGCGTTGATGGTGTTTACTTGGCTTTTTTAACCGCTGATCCTAATAATAATGCCGCATGGGGAGCATATTCGAGTATGCCTATCGCTTGGGCTAAGCCATTTTGTGATGCGTTAATTGAAGCCAATATCAAAGTGATTGTGTCATTCGGAGGTGCGGCTAACTATGATGTCTCTGCAAGGCAAACTGTTGACCAATTGATTGCAACTTACCAAGAAGTCATTGATATACTTGGTGCCTCACAACTGGATTTTGATTTTGAAAATGATTTATACGATGCCGATAAAACCTTTACCGCACTATCAACCATCGTGAAAAATAACCCTGATATCACCTTGAGCCTAACGTTACCTGTTATGCCGTATGGCCTTGTCGAAAAAGGGTTAGCGCTAGTACAAAAATCGGTTAACGCAGGTTTAAAAATGAAAGTGAATGGTATGGCGATGGATTATGGTCAAGGAACGGATAAAAATATGGGGCAGGCCGCCGTAGATGTGGCAACCAGTCTAAAAAATCAATTAAAAACCTACTACCCTACACTGACAGATGCTGAGCTGTATGATTTAGTACAAGTCACACCGATGATCGGCCTTAATGATGATAGGTCTATGTTTAATTTTAACGATATCAATACATTAAGTAATTTTGCAAAAACTAATGGTGTGAACTTAATTTCAATGTGGAGCTTAACCCGCGATAGGGTCGGCGTCGGCGAGTCCGCATCAGCCTCTTATTCAGGTAACCCCGAGCAAACCAAAGATTTTGAATACACGGAACGCTTCACTAACGCACTGAAATAACGGCCCAAGGTGAGGCGATACATTGCCTCACCTTATTTTCCTGCTTGTTCAATCATGTGTTTAAGCTGTTGCGGATCATGCAACCATGCTGGCTCACTAGTGCATCCCATCGTGCTGAAAGAGCGATGACAGACATCATTACCCCAACTATCCCACGCATCATTTTGTTGTTTTTGAGCAAGTAAATCTTCATAGCTGCGCTCCTCTTCAGCGACTTTCTTGTTTGGATCAAACATGAAGCGTTGCTGCTGCTTGATAGCATCAATACCTTGATAATCTTCATCATACACACGGTCAGCAGGCGCTTTTTCTGTGAAGGTATAATCCGTTGCTATGGCTTGGGGAGACATAATAAATAGGCTAAATATCAATAAATTTTTAAGCATCATCATATTTTCATTACAAAATAATGCCAAAATTATAAATATGACAAATGAGATGGCGAGTTTTATCAGTAAAAACTCGCGTGATTGGTCTTTTTATCCGCAAATAAGTGATAGTTTAACCAAGCATCAAACGATTGATTTAATTAAACTTTAATATCAAATAGTCAATCATATAAAGCTCAATGAAAAATAACTGGTTTAAACCCTGACTATGACGGATAAGCGTGGTATCCCATTTTTTCTGAAATCTGACGTCCGGCAGCCTTTAGCAAACAGATATAATATTCCAACTGCTGTTCATCAAAACGAATTGTAGGAAAGGAGATTGATAGTCCTGCTATCACATGCCCTAAGCGGTCATAAATAGGTACAGCAATGCAACGTAGCCCTAACTCTTGCTCTTCCCTATCCTCTGCATAATGTTGCTCTCGCACCACCGCTAATTCAGCCATTAACGCCTCAATACTCAATAGTGTTGTATCGGTTTTTTTGACGAATTCAATCTGCGCTAAAATACCTGTTACTGTTGCTTCATCCTGCCATGCTAAAAGCACCTTACCGATCGCAGTACAATACAATGGATTACGCCGTCCAACCCGTGAGTACATGCGCAAGTTGTAGCTAGAATCAATTTTATGAATATAAATAATCGCATTATCATCAAAAGCACCAAGGTGCAGCGCTTCATGGGTTAACTGTCCAATATGGCGCATCTCCTTATCAGCAATTTCAATTAAATCAACATACTCTAGAGATTTAGCACCCAACTCGAATAGTTTAAGCGTCAATGAATATTTATCCGCTTCCCCTTCCTGTGCCACATAACCTAATTGTTTCATGGTTTGCAAGAAACGATAGGTAGTCGCTTTTGACATCAGCAGTCGTTGTGAAAGCTCAGACACACCAATCTCTTTTTGTTCTCCTAATGCATTGAGAATACTGAATACTTTTACTACTGACGAAACGGCATCCGTTTGCGTGACCTTATCCACCATTCACCTTCCTATTTATTCAAATCAATATGATAGCCATATCAGATGGTTTGATGTGCTGACTTTATGTTTACTCAACAGCATAAAGATCACTTTCATGAAAAACAAGAACGGTGATTTGATATTTTTAAAACGGCGTTTCATTTTTATTTGAACTTGTCTAAAAAATAGGTTTTAATGCTGTTAGCTAATGAGGTTTGACTCAATTCGGTTATAAAAAATAAAAACGATAGGTGGTAAAAATGGCTACAGCTTTGCAAGTTGCCGTGATTGGCGAATGTATGGTTGAGTTACAAAAATCAGGGGAATTATTTAAGCAGACTTTTGGCGGAGACACCCTAAATAGTGCACTCTACCTTGCACGTTTAACCCACAAACAAGGTGTTGTCACTCGCTATTTAACGGGGCTTGGTCAAGACCCCTTTAGCCAACAAATGCGAGAAAGTTGGCAAGCCGAAGGGATCAATACCGACCATGTCGTGATCGCCGAAAAACACCTTCCCGGTATGTATTTAATTGAAACATCAGAGGATGGCGAGCGCCGTTTTTTTTATTGGCGTGATAACTCAGCGGCCAAATTTTGGTTGAATGAGCAAACCGCCGAGCGAACTCAACAATTACTCAATCAACAGCAATATATCTATCTAAGTGGGATTAGCTTAGCCATTTTACCTGAACCCGCTCGCCAATTACTGTTTACACTGTTAGCAACGGCTCGCCAATCAGGTGCTAAGGTCATTTTTGACAATAATTATCGCCCTGCATTATGGCCTTCTGTCGAGGCGGCACAGCAAGCCTACCAACAAATGTTATCACTGACTGATATTGCATTTTTAACTTTTGATGATGAGCAACTGCTGTATGGTGATCAGCAAGAAAGCCAATCCATTGCACGTGCACAGCAGCAGGGTGTTGAAGAGATCGTTATTAAACGCGGAGCAAAACCCTGCTATATCATCATTCACGATCAACAATTCGAAGTGGCTGCGAATAAAGTGACTCACGTCATTGATACCACCGCCGCTGGCGATTCTTTCAGTGCAGGCTATCTTGCCTGTCGAATTCTAGGTGGCTCTCCTGAAGAAGCGGCTCGCACAGGCCATTTACTTGCAGGAACCGTGATCCAACACCGAGGCGCCATTATTCCGCGTGAAGCGATGCCTATCATAGAGCTAAACAATATCAAAGGGATCTAAACATGAATCAATTAATCGAAAAACTAAAAAAAATCAGTGTGGTGCCAGTGATCACAATCAACAAGGCGGAACATGGCGCGCCTCTCGCACAAGCGCTAATGGAAAATGGTCTACCTTGTGCTGAGGTCACCTTTCGCACTCCCGCCGCAGTACAAGCGATTAAAAATATGCGAGCAGCACACCCCGAAATCCTTATTGGGGCGGGCACGGTATTGACCACGCAACAGGTTGATCAAGCCATTGACGCTGGCGTGGATTTTATCGTAAGTCCAGGTTTTAACCCTAAAATCGTCGCTTATTGCCAACAAAAAAATGTCATTATTATCCCTGGGCTCAATAACCCAAGCTTAGTTGAGCAGGCATTAGAATTTAATTTAACCACAGTGAAGTTTTTCCCAGCAGAAGCTTCTGGTGGCGTAGCGATGCTAAAAGCAATGAGCGCGGTTTATCCTGTTAACTTTATGCCAACGGGTGGGATCAACCCCAAAAATATCAAAGAATATAAAGCACTACCATCTGTATTAGTTTGTGGTGGCTCGTGGATGGTGCCTAATGAGCTGATCGATAATGAAAATTGGCAAGCTTTAGGCCAATTAATTGCTGACGCTGCGAGCCTTTAACCAACGCCTCTGGCGCTCTTTACACTATCTTAAGTCAAGAGCGCCAACTTATAGAAGCGTAGCGATAATACGCAATAAATTACAGTCACATTATTGATACTCTCATCCTTTAGCTAGCCACTTCCCTGTCTGCTCTTTTAATCGTAAATAGCCTACGACTCCGTTAATGATTTTAAACGACCGCGTAAACGTTTTATGGCTTGGCTATGGAGCTGACTGACTCGCGACTCTCCGACCTCCAAAACTGCACCAATTTCTTTTAAGTTCAATTCTTCTTGATAATAGAGGGTAAGTACCAGTTTCTCCCGCTCTGGTAACTGCTCAATTGCCTCAATGATTTGTGCGCGTAGATTAGACTCCATCAGTAAACTTAATGGATTGCCTCCATCACTTTCATCAATAGCAGGCTCACAGCTTTCGCCATGAATTTCATGCCATTCATCATAGGAATAAAGTTGACTGTTGTTGGTATCAAGTAAGGCTTGACGGTATTCTGTAACGTCAATATTGAGTGCTTGGGCAATTTCACTTTCCGTCGCACTGCGACTTAATGATTGTTCTAATTCTCCAATGACTTTAGCCATTTCACGAGCTTGTCGGCGCACACTACGTGGTGCCCAATCTCGACTGCGCAATTCATCTAGCATGGAGCCGCGAATACGCTGCACTGCATAAGTGGCAAATGATGCTCCTTGAGAAGCATCGAAGCGCTCTAACGCATGCAATAACCCGATACCGCCAGCTTGAATAAGATCATCAATATCGACGCTCGCAGGCAATCTCACTTGTAATTTTAGGGCCTCATGTCGTATTAAGGGATAATAACGCTCCCATAGGCTATTTTTATTAATTACACCTTCGGCAGTATACAAATCACTCACAACCGGAATCACCCTTTAAAACTTATATAAAGGTATTCATTATGCTAGCTGCACAATAATTCAATCCGTAGAGTAATGAGGTAAATTAGTGCTATTTATCCTAACCTAAATAAATTTAGCGAAGACAATTACACTGTGAATATATAATGTGATGCCTGAATGATAAACAAAAAGGCCAGAACAACGTCTGGCCTTCAATCACTGATATTAATCCGTGACGAATTAACGTAACAGGCTCAGAACACCTTGTGGAACTTGGTTTGCTTGTGCCAGAACTGAAGTACCTGCTTGTTGCAGGATTTGACCACGGCTCATGTTAGACACTTCTGTTGCAAAGTCAGCGTCTTGGATACGGCTACGTGCTGCACTCAAGTTGTTGACTGAGTTGTTCAGGTTATTGATAGTAGATTGCATACGGTTTTGGAATGCACCCAGTTTAGAACGGTATGAATCCACATTTTTCAGTGCAGTATCTAAAGTATCTAATGCGTCAGATTTTGCAGCAGTACCGCCACCTAGACCAGTGATCTCAGTACCTTTCACATATTCAGTTTTACCTGAAGTAGTTGTTGTGTCTTTAGTCGCTTCGTACCATTTATTATCTTTTGTATCTTTGATATAGAATTTAGCAGGATCTGTTTTATCTGCATAAATTTCAGCAGTATCAATTTTTGCGCCGCCAGCGGTTCCAACAGCATAGCTATCAGCATCTACGGTGATTGCAGTGCCTTTACCTGCTGGCTCTTTTGGACCAGCTGCAGCCGCAGAAACCTTCTCAACTTTGTCTTTGAAATCTTTGATACCTAGTGTATCAAGATCCATTTTTTGCATTTCCATGCTGATAGTTTGACCATCTTTCGCACCCACTTGGTAAGAAACAGTGTCACCATTTAGAATTTGTGTTCCGTTAAATTCAGTGTGTTGATAGATACGGTCGATTTCATCCAGACGTTGTTGTACTTCATCACGAATTGAAGTGATATCGCTGTCAGAGTTACTGCCGTTAGCTGCTTGAACAGTCAGTTCACGGATACGTTGCAAGTTTTCGTTGATTTCGTTAACTGCGCCTTCAGCAACTTGCGCCATTGAAATACCGTCGCTCGCATTACGAGAAGCTTGGGTCAACCCTTTGATGTTAGCAGTGAAACGGTTAGCAATCGCTTGACCTGCTGCGTCGTCTTTTGCGCTATTGATACGTGAACCTGAAGATAGACGCTCAATTGCAGTACCCAGTACGCTTTGTGAACGGTTTAGGTTGTTCTGAGTTGTCAGAGACAGGATGTTAGTGTTGATAACCTGTGCCATAATATATGTCCTTGTTATTCCGTAATAATAAAGTTAGCCAATCTGTTAGGCTTTACAGTTTGTTGCCAGCAATACCATTATCGGCGGCATAAAAAAGGGCTTTAGGGATTTCGACAAAAATTTTTTATCTCAAAGCGAGAAACCCAGCTACCGCCCCGCTCCAAGCGGTAAATTATTTTGTCAAAATAAATTTATAAACCGCAAATTTTAAATTATTGATTATCAATAGAGATAAATACCCTGTTTTGTAGGGTCAACTCCTGCCATCATTATTTATCGACTTAGTCTAAGATTTCCGTTCTTCTCGCCGATAACCCTGTAAATGAGAATAATTTTTTAGGAGAGAACAATGGCTGGTATATCGACACTCGGTATCGGGGCAAACTTAGACTTAAATAACCAAATGGACCAACTTGAAGCGATGGAAAAACGTCGCCTTGAGCCATTAACGGCACAAAAAGCCAGCTATGATGCACAGATTAGCGCTTTTGGTAAGATGCAGTCATCTCTAGAAAAATTAAAAAAAGCGGCGGAAGATCTTAAAAAATACAATGATATCAGCACCACCAAAGTGAACGGTGAATATAAAAGCTTCGACGTTAAAACAGATGGCAAGGCCGTAGCTGGGGTTCATGATGTCCTAGTCACTCAACTTGCGAAAGCACAAACTATTGCGACTAAAGGCCATGATGATAATAAAAAATTATTAGGTAACGGTAACGCAGAGCGAACTATCACTATTACTCAGCCTGCTGAAGAAGATCCCATTATTATCAAACTTGATAATGAACACACCTCTTTGGTTGAAATCGCTGATGCTATCAATAAAACAGATAAAACGGTCACCGCCGCGGTGATCAAAGATAAAAGTAATCGTTATCATCTTGTCGTTACCTCCAAAAAAGAAGGTACTGAACACCGTATTAATATCAAAGTTGAAGGTGATGACGAGCTCGCTAAAATACTGAATGTTGAGTCTGAACTAGACAGTGGTGGAAATGTCGTTTTAAAAGATAAAGAAAACATCGGCATGGAGCAAAAAGTTCCCCCGCAAAATGCCTTGCTAAATATTGATGGTTTTGAACTTGAATCACAAAGCAATGAAGCAAAAGATCTCTTTCCTGGACTCACTTTGACATTGAAAAAAGAGAGTGAAGACAAAAAACCTGACCATTTGATCATTTCTGAAGATATTGAGCCCGCTAAAGCAAAAATTAAAGCGTGGGTAGACGCCTATAACGAATTCCAGAATTTAGCCAAAGAATTGACCAAATATACGCCAACAACGAAAGGAACCGCCCCAGATAAAACCAATGGTCCACTTATCGGTGATTCGACATTACGCACAATTCAAAGCCAATTACGTACTCAAATACGTTCAGCACAAGATAGTGGTGAAATTAATTTATTAAATAAAATGGGGATCACACAAAAAGTTGATGGCACATTAGAGATAGAAGATAAAAAGTTCGAAAAAGCGTTAAAAGAGAATCCTGGTAGCGTCAAAAGTTTCTTTATGGGGGATGGTAAAGAGACAGGCTTTGCAACCGAGAACTTTAATTTCTTAAAAGATACCCTCGATGCCCGCGAAGGCACACTGCATAACGCGACTGATGGCGTACAAAAGAAAAGCCTTGATAAGCGTATTGAACAAACTAATAAGCAGATTGAAAACACCATGGATTTATACCGCCGCCAATTCCAAAATTTAGATAAAATGATGAATTCACTCAATAGCACCAGTAACTCATTAGGCAGACTGTTAGGTTAATAATTATGTATCAGCAAAAAGCAAAACAAGCCTACCAACAAGTCGATTTGGAAAGTGAAATTGCCAATGCGACCCCATACCAACTGATTAGCATTCTCTATCGAGGGGCGTTAAGCGCCCTCAAACGTGCTGAAATTTTTATGCAACAAAATAATATCGCTGCAAAAGGCAAAGAACTTTCTAAAGCAATCGATATTATTGACACAGGTCTAAAACAGGCGCTCAACCATGAGGCCGGAGGTGAAATCGCCGATAATCTTGCAAGTCTTTATGACTATATGATCATGCGCCTATTAAATGCTAATCTTGAAAATAATGTGGCTTATATCCAAGAAGTTTACCAATTACTCTCCGATATCGCGTCAGCTTGGCAACAGATCGGGGCAAATGTGGATGAAAGATAACCAGGTGAATAATAAAAAACCTACCGATTTATATGAAATCTATCGTGATGTCTTAGCATTAAGTGAAAATTTAGTCGCACTCGCAGAAGCACAACAGTGGGAACAGTTAGTTGCCCACGAAACAGAATATGTTTATGCCGTCGAAAATTTAACGCAGCTAACTCATGAGTTTGAAGCACACCAACCCATCACCGATGAGTTGGTTAGGTTATTACATCAAATTATTGAGAACGAGCAGATCACGAAAACGCATTTACAACAGCACTTAGATTTTTTAAGTAAAGAAATGAAGCAACTGGACCAAAAACGAGCACTCAATAATAGCTACGGCCAATTTAATGAGCCAGATACGCCAATAACAATAAAACCCATTGAATAGCCATGTGTGTCAGGCGGCCTACCTGACACTTATGGATCGATTACTGTCTTAAACGCTGCTGTTTCTTTAGTTTTTTCAACAGCATATTGCGTTTTAAGGTCGATAAATGATCAAGAAAAACCTTTCCATGCAAATGGTCAATTTCATGCTGCATTACAATCGCCAAAAATTCATCAGAATCGGTGATAAACGCCTTCCCGTCTCTATCTAGCGCCTTAACTTTTACGCGCTTAAAACGTGCCACATCAGCATAAATTTCAGGCACGGATAAACAACCTTCTTGGTAGCTCGTTTCCCCTTCACTTTCAATAATTTCAGGGTTAACAAATACCATAGGCTGATCACGGTTTTCAGAAATATCAATCACCATCACCGATAATGTTGCGCCAATTTGCGTCGCTGCTAAGCCAATACCATTATCGGTGCTGTACATGGTATCCAATAAATCATCAATTAATGGCTGTGCTGCCGCAATGTCGGTGACTGGGTCACATTTAACGCGTAACCGCTCATCGGGTATCTCAATAATAGCTCTTACTGCCATATCTCAAAAATCCTATCTGTCATACTCTTTATTCAAACTATTACGCATTATCGTCTTTTTAAATTGACGATAAGATGCAAAAAATGGCATTACCCACTAGCTAAAAAAATCACATCAAGATCAACTAGGTTAACCTAAAAATAAAACACCCTATAATTTCACAGAAAAATAACATGTTATCTAGAAAAAAACACTAAAAATAATAGCCGTTTATTTTTATTGCTACATCGTTTATCGTCGCCCCATCGCAGCTTAGCAACCCTAACTATGCTAAGGTTTTAACCATATGATTAATTAATAGTATAAATTAATAAAAATCGTTATCTCAGAAAATACATTCAAAATGCTAATATTTTAATCTCCGTTATTTATGATAATAGTAAAATTAAAATATCATGGCATATTGCTTTTATTTTATCATTTATAAAGTGTATAAAACCGCGCTTAATTCATACCAAATCACTTTTTACGATATCATTGAGAGTAATATTAGAATATTCAAAAGTGGCCATTAACTCTAATATAAATTAATGCCTCTTTTTGAATGTAATAAAAGCAAAAATTAGAGGCGTTTATTTCATTAATAAGGATATCAACATGAAAAAAACGTTATTGGCGAGTTCAATGGCGGTATTAGCACTTTCACATTCAGCACAGGCGGCCCCCCTATTTCCGAGCGCAACAGAGGTTGCCTTCGATGTCGCTGAGTCACTAGCTGAGTTCCAAAAAGCCGCTGAATTATTCAAACATTACAGGGCAGAACAAGCAAAAAATATCGAAATACCCACCCTAGAAGAGTTAGTGTATCAACAACTCATCAAACAAGATAAAAAAGTGACGCCGACGATCACGGAGATTGATGAAAAGATCCAACAGTCGATTAATATTAACAATGATTATATTGATAACCGATTGATTGAGCATCACCGTGATTTAGACAATAAGCTTGAGTTACTCGATTCACAACACAGTACAATCCAAGCTGAAAATCAAAATAGGTTTGCCCATTTCCAGCAAAATTTCGATAACACACAAGCCTTCAATAAAGTACGTTTTACCCAGCTAGATAAAAAAATCACTAAAATGGAAAAACAGGCCAACTCAGGTATCGCTTCTGTGGCGGCTATGTCTAATATCCCTTATTCGTTAAATACACGTTTTAGTGCTGGCATTGGCTTGGGTCATTACCGTAATGGCAATGCTATTGCTGCTGGAGCACAATACCAATTAAAAAAGGATCTGAATCTGCGTAGCTCTATCGCATGGAATAATGCCGATAGTGCGGTTGTTGGTGCAGGTATCGCCATTGGTTGGTAACTCATCATTTTTGATGATATTTATGCTTAAGTAAAAAATATCCTCCGGCATAGCCGGAGGTTTTTAATATGCGCCGATAAGGCTTTGTTACCTGCCGCGCCCTAACAGGCGCACAACGGCTCTGACATTCTTCTACTCACATAACTTTCTTAAAATACTGCCTACCGCTCTACGTTTTTCACCGTGAAAAACTTGTCTTCCATATTTGGGTGCAAATTCCATCGTGTATGCGCTAAGCTCTTTTCGTCTCCCATTGGAACCCCCTTTTGATTTCTTGTTTGACTCTTGCCGTTGCCAGGCCGCAAGATGTTTTAACAAATCAAAAGGGGGTTTTATATCTTATTCAAAGCTGAAAGCTTTACGGCCCCCCAGCCTAGCTGGGGTTTTCTATATACAATGAACTGTTTCCATTTACTGAGCGCCTTCTCAACTTTCTGCTTTAATTGAAAGTAAAAAGAAACAGTTAAAATATTTATTTATCCACCCCAAAAATGTTCAAAACAATTTAATCAACAGAGTAGTTGTCTAAAAAAACACGTAAATTAATCCCTCAACCCAATATATGATGACATAGCTTATCTTTAATTTATTAATGTAACGTTCCATTTAAGTTTTTCACTCGCGGAGCCAATACCTCTGTGCCTTCTTTTGCAAGGTATAATTGACCCAATATCTAGCTCTATGACTTTTGTGCTCTAACAAAGTAATAAAAGAAAGAGACTCTAGGAGCATACACAAGTATGTAACGAGGGCGAGCGAGCGTCGCCAACACACGAGGGTGCAAACAGTGGCAAGCTAGCGCTATAACATTAGTGTTCCGACAAAATAGCAAAGGCAAGAAACCCTAGGAGCATACATAAGCATGTCACTAGGGCGAACGAGTGTGGACAACATCGTTAGGTGAAAAAGGTGACGAGCGAGGGCGACTGCTAAACAGGAATCGACATCACCTCTTGGTACGCCGCAACCAACTTATTACGCACTTGGATCCCCATTTGTAGGCTCAAGCTGGCTTTTTGCATATCCACCATAACATCATTTAACGAGACATTACTTTTACCTAATGTAAAGTCTTCTATCTGTTTTGCCGATTGGTTTCTCACGGTATTGATTTGATTAACCGCTGAAACCAGATGATCGGCAAATCCAACGGGTTCAACCACCGGTTTTTGATGGTTTGCGGCCTGTAATGCCGTTGTCTGTAGCTGCGACAACACCCCTTCAATTGCTTGGATTGTCATTTTCTTCTCTTCAATGTCTGTGCGAACAACCATCGCTGTTTTATATAGCTGCATACCCTAACACAGCCTTTTTAACTTGAAGCCGATAAATAACACCAAAATGATAGGCTGATTCCGTCATTAGATTTATCAGAGTCATCAATAATAGCAGCGTAAAAAAGTGACGTTACGAAGAGGGAATAACATTGTTTCGCCAAAAGTGTTTTCATCTGTTGATTCTGCAAGGCAGGGAATATCTATGAGTGCCGCATCGAAAGAGACGGGAGAAGCTTCAAAAGGGTTTGCATCTATTGCAGCACGCTTCAAAGCATCCCCAAAAATCCCATTAATGATTGCTGGCGCCGCAGCGATTGCCGTCGTTGTCGCCCTACTTCTTTGGCTACGCAGTCCGGATTATCGTGTATTGTTAAGCAATCTCAGCGCAAAAGATGGCGGTGATATTGTCAGCCAATTAACCCAAATGAACGTACCGTATCAAATTGCGGATAACGGCAGTGCAATTTTAGTACCCGCCGAAAAAGTTCATGAACTTCGTCTGAAATTGGCACAATCAGGATTACCTAAAGGTGGCAATACAGGCTTTGAACTATTAGATAAAGAGCAGTTTGGGATTAGCCAATTTAGTGAGCAAGTTAACTATCAACGTGCATTAGAAGGTGAATTATCGCGCACGATTGAATCACTCAGTCCTGTTCAAAATGCACGAGTGCATTTAGCTATCCCCAAACCGACATTATTTGTCCGTGAACAGAAACTCCCCACCGCTTCGGTGACCGTCGGCTTATTGCCCGGACGCATGCTAGACGAAGGACAAATCACGGCAATTGTCCATATGGTATCAAGCAGTGTCTCTGGCCTAACGGCGGCTAACGTGACCATCGTTGATCAAACGGGTCGCTTGCTCACAAATAATGATAATAGCCAACAATCTGCCAACAATGCGCAAATTAAAATGACCAAAGAGATGGAATCCCATCTAAAACAGCGCATTGAAGACATCATTTCGCCTTTAGTGGGGCGCGCTAATGTGCATGCCCAAGTCACGGCACAAATGGATTTTTCGAAGGTTGAACAAACCTCCGAAGAGTATAAGCCTAATCAAACGCCAAATAGCGCAGCCGTACGCTCTCGCCAAAATAGCCAAAGCTCGCAAAACAATACCAGTGGTGTAGGTGGTGTGCCAGGTGCGCTATCTAATCAGCCACCAAGTGCGCCAAGTGCCCCTATTTCTACCGATAATAAAGGTGCAAATTCGGCACAAAATAGCCCTTCTAATAATGGCTCTAGCCTTTCACAAAGTGATGAAACCACAAACTACGAAGTCGATCGCAAAATTAGCCATACCCAACGTCAAATTGGCGTTATCGACAGACTATCCGTAGCTGTGATCATCAACTATTTACCGCAAGATGGTGAAGATGGCACACAACAGATGAAACCATTATCACCAGAAATGATGCAGCAAATTGAGTCGTTAACCCGTGAAGCGATGGGCTATTCCAGCACACGCGGCGATTCACTGAGTATCACTAACTCATTGTTTACCAACGATACTGTCGTTGAAGAACAACCATCCATGCTTGAAAACCCTCAATTTATCGCTCAAGTGTTGGATTACGGCAAAATCATCTTGATAGCCATCATTGCTTGGTTGATGTGGCGTTTCGGCGTCAAACCACAATGGGTGAAATATCGTCAAACTCAACAAGCCCAATCGGCGGCAGAAGTGTTTGTGGCGGCTCAGCCTAAAACCCCTCTCGTGGTTGATGAAGAAATTAATGAAGATATGGACGAGCAAACCCGTCGTCGCTTAACTCGCCAACGTGTGAGTGCAGAGATCCAAAGTCAGCGTATTCGTGAAATGGCTGAAAAAGATCCACAAGTCGTGGCAATGGTTATCCGTCAGTGGTTAGGAAAAGCACAATAATGTTAAGTGGAACCGAAAAAAGTGCCGTGATGCTAATGACTCTCGGCGAAGATCAGGCCGCTGAGGTCTTTAAGCATTTGAACCCAAAAGAAGTGCAGCAACTAAGTATGGCTGTTTCAAACATGCGCCAAATCTCTAACAATGAGTTAGCAGAAGTGCTCACTGAGTTTGAAGAATCGGCGATTCAATTTGCGGCATTAAATATCAATACCAATGATTATCTCCGTTCGGTACTGGTTAAAGCGCTGGGTGAAGAGCGCGCAGCTAGCCTACTTGAAGATATTTTCGATAAGCAAGAGAGCACATCAGGTATTGAAAGTCTTAACTATATGGAGCCACAAACTGTGGCCGATATTATTCGTGATGAGCATCCACAAATTATCGCAACCATATTAGTTCACCTTAAGCGTAACCTTGCGGCCGATGTTTTAGAGCTGTTCGAAGAGCGTCAACGCAATGACATTATGTTGCGTATCGCAACCTTTGGTGGTGTGCAACCTGCTGCTTTAGCAGAACTGACGGAAGTCCTCAATAATCTGCTTGATGGACAAAATCTCAAACGCAGCAAAATGGGTGGCGTAAGAACAGCGGCTGAAATTATTAACTTAATGAAAAATCAGCAAGAAGAAAGCGTTATCAACGCAATGCGCGATTACGATGGTGAATTGGCACAACGCATTATTGATGAAATGTTCCTATTTGAAAACCTTATCGAAGTCGACAATCGCAGTATTCAACGCATCCTACAAGAGATCTCCAACGACTCTCTGGTTATTGCGCTCAAAGGCTGCAATCAAGCTCTACGCGACCACTTCCTCAACAATATGGCTGTTCGTGCGGCTGAAATTGTGCGCGATGATTTGGAATCCCGTTCACCAGTACGCATGTCTCAAGTGGAAAACGAGCAGAAAGCTATTCTTATGGTTGTCCGTCGCCTAGCAGAAAAAGGCGAGATCACCATCGGTGGTGGAGACGATGTCTATGTCTAAATCCCCGATTAATCCAGAAGCATGGCAACCTTGGCAGTTGCGCGAACTGAATCAATGGGATCTCAACGCCTCCGGTGTCTCTTCACCGGAGGAACTCCCTGAGCCAACCAAACCAGCAGTACCATGTCTTGAACCCCAAGAGGTACTCGAACAAATTAATATTCTTGATAACTTAAAAGAAGAAGCTCAACGAACAGGTTTCCAACAAGGTTATGAGCTAGGTAAAAAAGAAGGCTATCAAGCTGGTTTTGAGCAAGGCCAACGCGAAGGTGCAGAGCAAGGCCGCCAGCAAGCACTGGCTCAAGAGCAACCAATTATTGATACATGGCAAAAGCTGCTATCTGAATTTCATTATTCATTAGATAGTTTCGATACGGTGATCACCACTAAGCTTTTACAAATTGCTTTAACTGCCGCAAAACAAGTGCTCGGTCAATCCACCATTTGTGATGGAACGGCCTTGCTGGAAGAGATCAGCCATTTGTTACAGCAAAAACCGCTGTTTTCTGGGCAACCTGAACTACACGTCAACCCAGCTCACACAGCATTGATCGAGCAACATTTAGGCTCGCTGCTGAATTTGAATGGCTGGCGCTTAGTTGGCGATCCGAAGCTGCATCTTGGTGGTTGTCGTGTCGTCGCTGAAGATGGCGAAATCGATATGACAGTGGCAACACGCTGGCAAGAGCTATGCCGCCTCTACGCGCCGGAGACACTCTCATGACCGTACGAATGAGTCGCTGGATTGCTGCACTTGAAGGTTTTGAATCCCGAATGAAAGGGATCCCAATGATACGCCGCTATGGACGACTGACAAAAATAACCGGGTTAGTCATGGAGGCAGAAGGGATCAAGATGCCATTAGGCGCCACCTGCTTTGTCGAACGAGCCATTAACGATCGCCATGACGAAGTGGTTTGCGAAGTTGTCGGTTTTAATGGCCCACGCATGCTATTGATGCCACTTGCTGACCTAGAAGGGATTGCGCCGGGCGCGCGCGTCTATGCACAAACTAACGGTGATGATGGACAAACCAGTCGTTTGTTGCCATTAGGGGATGAACTATTAGGACGCATTCTTGATGCGCAAGGTACACCGCTCGATGGAAAAGGCCCATTAGACGCCAAGCAACGGGCGCCATTGATCACGCCTCCTATTAACCCATTAGAACGCACGCCTATCCATAGTGTTTTGGATGTGGGCGTACGTGCCATTAACGCCTTACTGACCGTTGGGCGAGGCCAACGCATGGGGCTATTTGCAGGTTCAGGGGTCGGAAAAAGTGTTTTACTCGGCATGATGGCGCGTTTCACTCAGGCTGACATTATTGTGGTTGGCTTGATTGGTGAGCGTGGTCGTGAGGTCAAAGATTTTATCGAAAATATTTTAGGGGCCGAGGGCTTAAAACGTGCCGTTGTGGTTGCGGCACCTGCCGATGTCTCGCCACTATTACGTATGCAAGGGGCTTCTTATGCGACACGGATTGCCGAGTACTTCCGTGACCTAGGAAAAAACGTATTGCTGATCATGGATTCCCTCACCCGTTACAGTATGGCTCAACGAGAAATTGCCTTAGCCATCGGTGAACCTCCTGCAACAAAAGGTTATCCACCTTCTGTTTTTGCCAAATTACCTGCATTAGTCGAACGGGCAGGTAACGGCAAAAATGGTGGCTCTATTACCGCTTTTTATACCGTATTAACCGAAGGGGATGACCAACAGGATCCTATCGCAGATTCTGCCCGCGCCATTCTCGATGGGCATATCGTGCTATCAAGATCACTGGCGGAATCAGGCCACTATCCGGCTATCGATATTGAGGCATCAATCAGCCGAGCGATGACAGAGTTAATTGATAAACAACATTATCGCCAAATCCAACGCTTCAAGCAGCTCACCTCCAGTTATCAACGCAACCGCGATCTGATTAATGTGGGTGCGTATGCAACAGGCAGTGATCCGCTGTTAGATATGGCAATCCAATATTACCCCCGTATGTCGAAGTTTTTACAACAAGACATTGATGAGCGCTGCGATTATCAAAGTGCTTGCGAACAATTGGTGCATGCTGTTCCAAATGAGTAATGAGGGTTAAATGAGTAAAAACAATGCGTTAGATACATTATTGAGTTTAGCCGTTGAGGCCTCTGAAGAAGCCGCAAAGGTGTTGGCCCAAGTTCGACAAACGCAGGTACAAATGACTCAACAACTCAATATGTTAGAGAACTATCAGGCTGAATATCGACAAAAATTAAACCAAACACTGCACAGTGGGATAGATGCTGATAAATGGCAAAACTACCAGCAGTTTTTAGTCACATTAGAACTCACCATTGAGCAACAGCAGCAACAGCTTTCATTATGGGAGCAACGTGTTAGCGAAGCTAACCGCCATTGGCAAGAAAAACAGCAACGCGTCAATGCATTCGACACTTTAATTCAACGTGCTGAGCAAACTAAAAACCAACGTTTAAACCGCCTAGAGCAAAAGCAGATGGATGAATATGCTCAGCGCGCAATGTTACGGAGAAATCAATAAATGGACGTCAATAATACAGGCTCTCCAGCCATTACGGCAGCAAATGGCGCTAAAAACGGCCATACGCAGCCAAATCAATCACGTGCTGATGATAACCAAGAGGCGGTGGTGCCTTTTCAAGCCGCGTTGGAAAGCCAGCAACCCACGCCACAAAAAGCGTCTACGTCTGAACCAACGATGGACAAGCAGGCTAATCAAAAGCCTACAAGTGCTGATGAGCGTTTAACAACCAAAGCCCATGAGCCATCCACGGGAAAAGAAAAGGAACAAGCAGAGCAGGCAATTGAGCAACTAAATTATAGCCGCCACTTACGCAACGGTAGCGAGCAACCTGCTTTACAATCGCAATTATTGGCACAATCAGACGCTGTTGAGCAAGTGTGGTTAGCTAACCTGAAAAATGCCGTTGATCAGCAAACCCTGTCGTCAGCAACAACAAAATTTGCTGATGATCAGCGAGCGGCTTTAGTGCCATTTGCCCAAAAAACTCAACCTTTAAATGACTCGTTGGTGGCGATGGCAACAATGGATGAGCCAATTGACCTAAGTGCTCAAATGCAATTAGCCGGCGAAGAAGAATCGCCATCATTAGGGGCTTTCATTAAAAATGAGCGAGAGCCGCGTAAAGATCAACCACTTTTCTCACTCAATGAAGGCCGCGAGAGCTTAACCAAAAACTTATCCTCAGACTTTATGCCATTAAATAAAAAACTGGCGGATAAAGAGGCACCAAGCTCCATCGTACCTACCTTTGCGACGGCAGATAACGGCGCCCTAATTAAAGGGGCATTTACCCCGACAACGGGCAGTGATGCCATTCAAATGGCACCTTCATCACCCACTCAAACTGTCAGCTTAACGCCGCTGCCTAACAGTTCTCAAATAATTTCGACGAATGTGCCCGTTATCCCCATGCAGCCGGGAGTACCATTAGGCAGTGAAGCCTGGCAACAGCAATTGAACCAACATATGCTGTTTTTCTCACGCCAAGGAGTCTCACATGCACAAATTCGCTTACATCCGGAAGAGCTTGGCTCGTTAAATGTTCACCTACGCATTGAAGATAACCAAGCCGTTATGCATTTTGTGTCGCCTCACAGTCAAGTACGTGCCGCGATGGAAACCATGATGCCAATCTTACGTAATGCGTTACAAGAAAGTGGCATCCATTTGGCTCAAGGCTCGGTTGGGCAAGATAACTTTAGTGGTCAATCGAATGCGGATACGCACTCAGAGCAAGGTCACGAAAAAAATCTGTATGGCGGACAAACGCTTAGCAGCGTGACAAGTACTGAGATGGCGGCAGTGTCACCGACGACTTCCACCATTCGCACACGAGGTGGGATCGATACATTCGCTTAATTTTTAAACGAGAGGTGGTGATTTCGTAATTAAAGCGCCGAGTTACCCCCTTTTTGTTTCGTTTTTCCCCCCTTTAGTCTGGCTCAATCAAGCCATAATGCTAAAGATAACAAAGTAAAAAACCCCGAGGTGGGTTTGGTCTTCATAAATAGGAATTTTGCTAACATGTCGTCTTCAAGCAATACATCTAAGAATTCAAACAAAGGGTTGCTCGTGCTGTTCGCCCTTCTCGCCATTGCCGGTGCGGGTTTTGGTGGTTATACATGGTGGACAACGCAACAGACGGCAAATTCAGTTAATGAGGAAGAGAAATCACCTAAGCTATCCCAACCTATTTTTATGGATTTAGAACCTTTTACCGTCAACCTTCCGGGGCTGAACGAATCCCCCGATCGGGTTCTGTATATCAATATCACGTTACGATTAGCAAATGAGAAATCACGCAAGCAACTACATGATTTTCTACCTGAAGTCCGTAGCCGTTTGTTGTTATTGCTATCAGAGCAGAAGCCGAAAGCACTCAGTACTCATGACGGTAAATTGCAATTAATGCAAGCCATTAAAAAAACTTTGTCTCCAACTGTGATCCCCGGCGAAAACGATCAGGAGATCACCGACGTGTTATTTACGACATTTATTTTGCGGTAATTCAGATGAGCGATAATATTTTATCTCAGGCTGAAATCGATGCGTTGCTCAATGATGACGCACCATCGTCAAATGAATCAGCGACACAACCTAAAGACAAAGAGCAGGTTCGCCCTTACGACCCGAATACCCAACGTCGTGTTATTCGGGAGCGGATGCAATCACTCGAAATTATTAACGAGCGGTTTGCACGCCAATTCCGTATGGGGTTGTTTAATATGTTACGCCGTAGCCCTGACATTACTGTTGGTGGCATAAAAATCGAGCCTTATCATGAATTTGCTCGTAACTTACCTGTTCCTACAAACTTGAACCTTATTCATATGCCACCGTTACGCGGCACGGCATTATTCACATTCGAACCTGCGCTGGTGTATATCGCGGTCGATAACTTATTCGGTGGCGATGGACGTTTTCCTGTTCGCTCAGAAGGCAAGGAATTTACCAATACCGAGCAGCGCATTATTCATCGTATGCTGAAATTGGCATTAAGCGCTTACCGTGATGCTTGGAGGCCTATCGCTGATATTGATGTGGAATATGTTCGTTCCGAAATGCAGGTGAAGTTTACCAATATTACGACATCGCCTAATGACATCGTGGTCACGACACCTTTCTTAGTCGAGATAGGAAATACCATTGGTGAATTCAGTATCTGTATCCCTATTGCCATGATTGAACCGTTACGTGAACGGTTGATTAACCCACCTGTGGAGCAAGGACATCAAGAAAATGAAGCTTGGGTGAGTAATTTAGTCACCCAAGTCAAGCGCTCAGAGTTAGAGCTAGTCGCAAATTTTGTCGATATTCCACTGCGGATATCTCGCTTACTGCAATTGCAAAAAGGGGATGTTATCCCTATTGAGAAGCCAGATCGCCTCATCGTTAGTGTTGATGGCGTGCCTGTGTTGACCAGTCAATACGGAACCCAAAATGGCCAATATGCATTGCGTGTAGAACATTTGATTAACCCTGTTTTAAACACTCTAGATGAGGAAAGTACCAATGAGTGAGGCGAAGAATTCTCCTGATGCATCAACCAATCACGACAGTGAGGACTTATGGGCTGAGGCACTGGAGCAACAAAAGAAAGCGGAATCCGCCTCTGCCGGTGCACAGGCGTTTGCAAATCTTGATGGGCAAAATGCACTCAATCAGCTTTCTGATATCAATCTTATTATGGATATCCCCGTTCGCCTCTCTGTCGAACTGGGGCGCACAAAAATGACGATTAAAAAGCTATTAAGTTTGTCACAAGGCTCTGTCGTTTCTCTCGATGGATTAGCCGGTGAGCCATTGGATATTCTCATTAATGGTTACTTAATTGCACAAGGTGAAGTTGTAGTCGTTTCTGATAATTACGGTATCCGTATCACGGACATCATTACACCTTCAGAGCGTATGCGCCGTTTAAGTCGTTAATAAGACAGCGGAGACTAGACTGAAATGAAAACAACACCTTTTATCAGCCAGACCGAACAACCTAGCAGCCAAATATCCCCTGCGATTAGCAATAGCGATAGTTTAGTGCAAGTTTCAGGGGCGTTAGGTGGCATCATTTTGTTGATATTGGCCGGTGCTTGGCTAGTGAAAAAACTTGGTTTTGCGCCTAGAAATTTAGGTAAACCCTCATTAATAAAAGTCAAATCGAGTTGCTCACTAGGCAATAAAGAGCGTGTTGTTGTGGTTGAAATGAATAACGAATGGCTGGTGCTTGGTGTCACGGCACAATCTGTTAATTTACTCCATCAATGCCCAGCTAAAAATGAAACTGCACTCACTTCAGTGACTGAGCCACTCACATTTCAGTCTATCCTAAAGAAAAAACAAGATGCCGCCAACCATGCGGCTTCAAATCTCTCTAATTATAACTAACTGGAAGCGCTCATGTTTTCTGTGAAATCCCCAGCAATGATCGCTTCGTTATTATTGATGCTGCCTATGCAAGCTCTAGCATCATTACCGCCTGTAATCAGTCGAACATTACCCGATGGTGGGCAAAGTTGGTCGTTACCTGTCCAAACCTTACTTTTTCTAACATTGCTGGGTTTTATCCCTGCACTGTTATTGATGATGACAAGTTTTACGCGCATTATCATTGTGCTAGGCTTGCTGCGTAATGCGCTTGGAACCCCTTCTGCACCACCAAACCAAGTATTATTAGGCCTTGCGTTATTTCTCACATTTTTTGTGATGTCGCCTGTTGCCGACCAAGCCTATCGTGAAGCTTATCAGCCATTTAGTGAAGATAAAATCAGTTTAGAAACCGCTTTAGAACGCGGCACAGCCCCCTTTCGTACTTTTATGTTAGGGCAAACTCGAGAAAGTGATTTGGCCCTTTTTGCACGCATTGCCAAAGTCGGTGAGATCCAAGAGGCAAAAGATGTTCCAATGCGGATTTTAGTACCTGCATTTATCACTAGCGAACTAAAAACCGCATTCCAAATTGGTTTCACTATTTTCATTCCATTTCTGATCATTGACTTAGTGGTTGCCAGTGTCTTGATGGCGCTTGGGATGATGATGGTGCCACCCGCCACTGTCTCTTTACCGTTCAAATTAATGCTTTTTGTTCTGGTTGATGGATGGCAATTATTACTTGGCTCTTTATCACAAAGCTTTTTTAATTAAGGGATCACAATGACACCCGAATCGGTTATGGCACTGGGCACTGAAGCAATGAAAATTGCCTTAATGTTAGCGGCCCCACTATTATTGGCGGCACTCGTTGCAGGGTTGACGATCAGTTTGTTGCAGGCTGCAACCCAAGTGAATGAGATGACGCTGTCATTTATCCCTAAAATTTTGTCGGTCATCGCGGTAATTATTATTGCAGGGCCTTGGATGCTCAACCTATTACTGGATTATATGCGTACGCTATTCAGTAATCTGCCCTTTATTATTGGCTAATCATGTTAACGATTACCAGTGAGACACTCACACTCTGGTTAAGCCAAGGTTTCTATCCTTTTATACGCCTTTTAGCGCTGTTTGGTACAGCGCCCTTTTTTAATGAAAAGCAATCCATTACTAAGGTACGAGTTATCTTAGCGTTTTTTATAATCTTAATAGTTTCTCCGCAACTTCCTGTCGTTAACATTCCCTTATTTTCAGCGATGGGGTTATGGGTCATCGTACAACAGATCGTGATTGGCGTGGCTATTGGACTGACCATGCAGATGGCATTTGCGGCTGTGCGCCATGCCGGTGAAGTGATTGGTTTACAGATGGGGTTATCTTTTGCAACGTTCTTCGACCCAACCGGTGGGCCAAATATGCCTATTTTGGGGCGTATTCTAAATTTAATTATGTTGCTGCTTTTTCTCTCATTTGATGGGCATTTATGGTTAATTTATATTCTTATTCACTCATTTGAATTGATCCCAATTCAAGTTTCCCCTCTTAGTCGAGATGGCTTTTGGTCATTGGCTCAATTTGCGAGTAGCATTTTTATTAATGGATTGATGTTGGCATTACCATTTATCACGCTGTTTCTGATACTTAACCTTGCTCTCGGTATTCTTAACCGAATGACTCCGCAGTTATCGGTGTTTGTGGTCGGTTTTCCACTGACTCTAACTATCGGTATCAGTATGCTTGGGTTAATTATTTCGATTCTTCCTCGTTACAGTGAACGACTGATTCATCAAGCTTTTGAGCAGCTATCCTTGATGTTTGGGTTACTTGGAGGGTGATTCAGAAGATGCGAATTATTGAAATATTCATGGTCATAAATAATTAAGTAGGATAGAAACATCCTACTTATGTTCTTTTATTGAGTTATCAAAAAATACATTTTCAAAAGAATGATAACATTATCCGCAATAACATCTCTTTTAAATAAAATATTATAAAAATTTCAATCATCATAATTATCCCTCGTTTTATACACTGCACCAGACAAGGGAAAATAGTAACAGTAAAATTACCGAGGTATTATTCACAAAAAACAACACACAGAGATAAAAATCATAATTGAATTTTAACTAGTCTTAAATACTATTAAGACAATAAAAATCTAATAATGGTTATTCTAAAAGCTGCTCATATAGCAGTGAACATATATAAATAACAGTAAAATTACCGATTTCTAAGCTGACCTATGTCAGTAACTATGTTATTCCCCAATAATTCAACCTAAGCATCAAAATGTATATTTATGGCTATCTCAGTCTATTCTCTAATTTAGTATTAAAAACAAAAAAGTAAAATCTTTATTTAAAAAAAACTCATCAGAGAATTATCATAATTTGTTAATCTATATTTAGGATATATTTAATTTTCAAACCACCTATACAACAATATAGGTAGCCTACTGACTTGTAATCAAAAAAAGTGAAGCGACAGCGTCTCCTTGTCTCCGAGGTCAGTTATCGATGATGGATTTTTAGCCCATTAACTTAGCTAAGCCTGATTAGGTTGGGCTTCTTTTGACGGTACATAAAATATCCCTAGTCCATTGATTGATGCTCTTATCAGGTACACGTTGTAATCTTTCGATACTACGGCGTGATTCAGAGATAGAGCCGAAAAACGCTAATGGCAATATTGAGGTGTTTCGAGTTAATTCGAAAAAAGAGCTCTGCTTAAAAGGTGGAATTTTGCCCTATCCTATTTATGAGCGGCTGTCCGAGGTTGACCAAGGGGCTATTGTTGATAATAAACGCTTAGGCCGCACATTAGAATTGATAAAATTGGTTCAGGATAAATGGTAATACGCGTTCTCAAGGTGTTCCTCCGGATAATGGGCCATCTAACGGACGGAAAAGAAGCCTAAACGCATACTCAATCATGATGATATACTTGAAGCCTTAACTCAACTTCAAACTCGCACTGAGGAAATATTTGTTTTATTTCAGTAGGATGCTTATCTCAGAACTCAATTGATAATCGTTATCAAATTGGTCATAAAGATGAAGTCTAAGTGATTGGGGCTAACTAATATGGTTCTTTTCGTGAGCAAAGTACCTCATATAAACCAGTTGTATTTACAAAGTCGATTAATAAATCCTCGCCTTTATTATCGGTGACTTTGGACGAAAATAAAGAATTAGAAGCTACCTTTGTATTTTATAGAACAAGCCAAAATGGTCACCTTGAAAAATATATAAAATCAAGTTGATGTTTCATTTTTCTAAGCTGCCTATACGGCAGTGAACGGTGTTGCCGCCGCTCGCTTCTTTGGCAATATTTTCTAAGCTGCCTATACGGCAGTGAACCTGGCAAAACGTAAAAATCACCCCACACAAGATTTCTAAGCTGCCTATGCGGCAGTGAACCACATACCGGTGTGGGTAATATCATTATTGCATTTCTAAGCTGCCTATGCGGCAGTGAACATGAAATTATTGGTAACTGGATTTGGATCAGTTTTCTAAGCTGCCTATGCGGCAGTGAACCATACTCCAGCTCAATCCCGTCATAACCACTCTTTCTAAGCTGCCTATACGGCAGTGAACTACAACGCTGTGCAAGACTTCTAGTTGCAATCTTTCTAAGCTGCCTATGCGGCAGTGAACACAACAGAACAACAATAATCACCCCTGAATCATTTCTAAGCTGCCTATGCGGCAGTGAACATATCTAATATCCATTATGTAGTTCGGTAACGTTTCTAAGCTGCCTATGCGGCAGTGAACGGCTGTTATCGATTCAAGTTAGCAGAAAAGGATTTCTAAGCTGCCTATACGGCAGTGAACTTTTTCATTTCTTCTCAAGCCGCATGGTTACTTTTCTAAGCTGCCTATACGGCAGTGAACATTAAGAGACCTACGAACCAGCTTTAGGCAAATTTCTAAGCTGCCTATACGGCAGTGAACTATAGCGTATCAAATAAAAAATAAGTCACAACAAACAGTTAAAGCTATTTTTATCAAAATACCTTCTTTTTTACAGTCTGCTGCAACTTATTGTTTTTATGTTTAATTTTTAAAGAGCAAAAAAACAAGGGTAAAAAAGGTCAAAAATGCGGAACGGTGGCAACCTCTTCGCCTTTCCCCATAGACTGACTTAATCCATAACAATTAAACGTGCCTGCCTTTGCTTCCTTCGCAGCAACACACCGAATAAAGAGTGGAAATGGACGATGCCCATCGCCTTCTGTTTTAGACTTTGTTTGCTGACTTTCCATCCAAATAAAAGGTAAACGACTACGCGTTTGAGGCTCTTTTATTGCTCTTAAACAGACCTCAATAGGCTGCCCTGATTTTACTGAATACAGTTGAGCTTTCTTATACCTATCCAGTTCAAGACGCTTTGCACCTTTTACATGTTGACGCACATAACTAATTGGCGTGGCATGCTCTGGCACCGCTTGAATCGACTTAATATGCACATAATCCGCTAGTCTCATTAGCCAGTGACTGATATTTAACTGAGTCAGCGTTTTTTCAGTCTTTGCGAGCAAACGCAATTTTTTTCCTAACCGGAAGCCAACACTTCCATATTCAGGAAATGCAACCGCAACTTCGCTATCACCGGCCTCAGACTTATTTTCTACCAACGCAATATGTATTTGCTGATAGACCTTTTGCCATAAAAAGTCCAACGGTATCGTCGAATCAGGCAGTAATGTGATCTCCTGATAATAGTCCATAGTTCACCTTATTTGTCACTTTCCCCAAAGACACCACCACGCACCAAGACCGCCATAACATAGTGTTCATCTTCGAGTCGTGCCAATTTTTCACCACGAGCCCATTTATCAAAATGCGTATAAAAGTCCTGTTTATCGCTAGGAGTTCGATATGCACGACCAAGGTTAGTCACGGCTCCATAAGGTTCAATAGCAATTGCCCCCGCACTATTAACTTCATCGTTATAATCAGGATACCAAGTATCGATAGAGCGTAGAGCATTGCCTATTTTTTGTGAATGCATCGCCGCGTGACCGTTCACATGATAAAGGATCTTACTTTTATCACCTTTACCTTTATCCAATACCAACTCTTCACTAGGATAAACTTCCTGAGACTGCCCGAGTTGGGCATAGGTGGTAATTTCAAGAAGTAGTGCCCCTTCACTGTTTGCCAGTGCAGCAGCAATTTTAGCGCCTAACTCATTCACTTTATCATCTTGCTTTTCAAAACTACGAATGCTGTATTGTGTCGCATCAAATGTCCATTGCTGCTCTTGCCCTTTATTTAATACTTTCACTTCAACTTCAATTTTTTCAGCGCCCACGCGGTTGCGCCATAAGAAGCGTGCATTAGCAATATTATGCGCATAACGGCGACCAAGCTCACGGAAACCTTCCCTAGCAATATATTCTTTTGCCGCTTTAGTATAACTTTCTTTAAAAGAGGCATTATTACAAGCAGATGGCGTCTCTACACCCCCCAAAATTTTGAGTGTAAATTGATGCTTTAACGTATCTTGTTGAGTGCCTAATGCACAAGCATCAACTGTTTGTAAGTTGGCTTTTTCTACTTCAGCGTTCAATTTTAATGGGTCGTTTTTAACTGGACCTTTTAAACGATTTGAAATGGTACCTCGGACTGACTTTTCTTGTAGCACGAGCGGTGTACATTGTGATTTATGATCCCAACTCGTACCATAAAAATAACCATCTGAAGGAACTAATTTTTTTTCAAATGCCAGTACTGATGCTACATCATTATTCTTCGCCATTGTTACTCTCCGCTCGTAAAATATTTTGATTCAACTTGTTGGCATAAATAGAGACTATTTTCTAAGTTATTACTGTATTTCCATAATATTTCATTGGGATGGCCTATCTTATTGACCATGACAAATTGACCAAGCGTCACAAGACTTTCCGCAAACCGATGGGGAACGTTTGGGTCTCGTTGATTTTTAGCCTGACCTAATGGGGAAATACCTTGGTAACCTGTCGCTATTGGTACAATCCAGCCCGCTGTTTTACGCTGAACTTTCCACTCATAGTGTTTATTTTTTGATTCATTTTGACTGTCTACTTCAACGCATTGATTATGGACAGTCACATAGTCTAAAAGCGCATCCATGGCATCTTGACCATCTTCCATTGCAGATACCATTAAGTCTCTACGCTCAATCAAAGCGTAGCCGGGCATTAAACTATTGAATAAGCTACGTCTATATTTCCCCATATCATCATTGGCAGGCAAATAATGCATCTGAGGCAGATCCACAGACAAAATATCGCCACCAGCCAGTTTCATCATTGGGATT
This sequence comes from Providencia sp. PROV119, assembly GCF_028482435.1. Lineage (NCBI taxonomy): Bacteria > Pseudomonadati > Pseudomonadota > Gammaproteobacteria > Enterobacterales > Morganellaceae > Providencia > Providencia sp. PROV119. Next base: position 10,881 of record NZ_JAMPQL010000018.1, on the reverse strand, counting down.
AGCTCATAAATCCAGTCAACGATTGATTTATCCGTTAACACATTACCGTACTCATCATTTCTATCTGAAAATTCAATCAGTAATGAAACGTCTAAATGACACCGGGCTTCTTCAATAAACGCTGAACGGTTACCCTCTTTATCGAGTGGGTTACCCGTACCGACGATTGAACTTACAAAATCACTAGGACCTTTATACGTTTGTAAATTACATTCGTGGCTGATAACCGCGATTGACTCGAGTTGTAATTCTAAAAAGCCTATCTTTCTTAATTTAAGCTCTAGCGCATGCATAAACCCTAGCCATGCTGTCATGGCAGGAAAACCGATAGTGAATGGACTTGATAGTGCATTAGCATTATGTACTTTCAGATGTGAGAGCTTTATTAGATTCATTGAATTGTTCATCTCAATAATTCCTTATATCTCGCAACAACATCAACAATGGCATTAAATTCATCGTTACCTAAAAATAATGCTTTTTTGCCATTAACTACCTTATAGCCTGCAATAAATTGACGAGCAATTTCTGGAATTAATATTTCGAGCCAGTCATCCGTATTATCTCGTTGTTCTTGATTATCTGGAAATAACCATGTTTTTTGATAGTTGGAAATCTTATTTGGTAATGTGATATTTTCCTGTTCCAAAGCACGGCGAACTTTCCACATCATGACGATAATATAATCCACATATTCTTGAATTCGGTTATCTCGGTATTCAATAAAGCGGTTACCTCGTTTATCTTTCGGTAAGTTAATTAATCCATGGAAAGCTTGAAATGTTTCCTTGGTGTGCCATGGATTTATCGCATCAGTAAAAAAATTCGTTTTTGGTAAACGTGTTTCTCGAATATTCAACACTGGGGGCAAAGAAAGCAATAAATGGGCTTTCCCTGCATTTTGATTATTTAAAACTGAAATATTTTGTGGTTTAGTGCCACCAAAACCAATGGTTGTGAGCCCATAAATCTCTTTAAAACCTACCTCGCTATATTCCCCTTTACGTTTTAGATCACGTAATGTCTTAGTCTGTTCAGAAAAACGAATATCATCAATGCGGCGGCGCATTTCAAACAACAATCCTGAAGGGGTTAAAATAGACAATAAGTGATAGTCTTCGTCATCAAGCCACACCGGAAAATAGACTTGTTTGATTTTTGAACTCGTCACCACCGAATCATCCGTTGCGCTCATTGCCAAAAAACCATTTCTTATCTCTTGATAAGACTCGTTATTCAGAGTTAATAACGTTTTTGCAAGTTGCGTTTCCGCTTCAATATGCGCTAATAACGTTGCCCCATCTTGCATCTGTAATGTAAGAAATTTATAGACATCTAATGCCGCTGCATTACCTAATGCATCAGGCTCTACAGCAACATTGCTTGAGCGTAAAAAGCCATCATTCGCTTGCTTTGCATTAGCGATAATTGCACTAACATAGCCATTTTTATTTTTACGTGCGCTAGGATGGCTAAAGGTACACGGGTGAGTCGAAAGCGATATTTGCCCTGCTCGTTTTGCCGCATTCGGTAACCATTGCGATAAAGCAAAAGTATCTTCACACTGTTGCTCTATTTGATGCACTTCTGCTTCACTCATAGAAGCTTTTAGATTCTTTTTAAGCCAGCCTTCTTTGCGCTCAGCAAAAAAGGCTTCTATTGCTGGATCTAACATATTTTGGCCCTTGTGACTTAACTTATCTATTAATCTAGCTTATACACAGATAGCTCCCCACTTATCTCAAGCTATATCCTATTTCCCCATCTGATAAACATCACGTTCAAAAATAAGTAGAAATACTCCTTTTTTGCTAAGTGATGCAAACTACCTTTTTATTGGGTATACCCCCATCTGGTCATCATAACGATATCCATCATGTACATTTAAACATTTTAAAAACGTTATCTCGCCATAAAACCGTGAAAGTGAAGTGATTTGCTCTGCTTCCTCTGTCTGGGATTCGAGAGATTTCGCATAATCCCGAACTAACCAAAGCCTCTTTTTCATTGACTCAGGGAACTCTATGAAATGAATTCCATTCTGAGCCCCCACATTAACCCAACCATTTTCGCGATGATATTCACTAAATTGCATTTCCCCTCTTGGTAAGATTTCCAACACCAATCGAAAAGAAGGGGCGCCGCTACGAAAAGATGCTATCTGTTGAGATATTGCTGTCATCCACCAATTACCATGGGTATAACCCCAAATATGAGATGCTGCATTACTGGGTATTGTTTGATGATTTGAACGTCGAGTGGTTCTTCTTGATGATGTTGCTGAATTTTCTGCCCGTTTAGGCGGGAAAATATGCTCAATTTTAAATGTATACTTTATCGCTGCATGCTCTAAACAGGCCAAATTAGTGTGTTTTTTACTTTCATAATTTGCTTGCTTTTGTATTCGAGGGATCGCATCAACTGATTTGTTCAATTGTTGTTCATCAACCAGTTCGTAAAGATCATGAGTCGATAACCCTAAATTAATATATCTATTTTCATAGCCGGGTCGAGAAAATGGATTATCATTGCCTTCTTCAAACCCTTTTAAGTTGTATTGCAATAACGCCATATTAGGTTGTGCCACTTCCCCTTCTCGATGACGACGAACACGCCCAGCGATTTGAATAATAGAACGCCAGGATGAAGGCTCTACCACCGCCCAATCAAAATCATGATCGCGCCCTACTTCTTCTACTGGTGTAGCAACTAGAATAAATATCAGATGCTTAGCTTTCCCCTCTGCACTGACTTGTGCGAGATGTTGGCGAATGATCGCATCATTTAGCGCATCAGGTTCCTCTCCTGATTTTTCCTTACGTTTTAAAACACTATCTAAATGTTGTTCCTGTTCATGCCGTAGCAATAGAACTTGCTGGCTATGGTAAGCCATAGTGCGGATCTCAACCTCATCTGGGCACTCGCACTCAAGTAAGAAACGCGTTAGATCAATACAAGGTAAAATATTGGCAACACGGATTACGCCAAATGAAACTTGGATACCCGTGCGTTTATCAAGAAAAGCATGGTAATGATGTTGGGTTAATACAGCATTGAGGATGTGATTAAAATAACATTGCTGACTCTCTTGCGTATTATCCTTTGGTGTAGGAACTATTAATGCCTTACGGCGTGCAGGTTGCTGCCCTAACACCTTGGCTCTTTTATCAATAAACTTGCCATGGTACTGCTGATAAAAGTAAGGGGTATTTTCATCATTAGCCACAAGCGTAGCAGCTAGCGTTGAAGATTTACATTTCTCTTTTACGGGGTCATATTCCCCCTCATCAATCCACATACAACCAATCTCTAAAGACTGTTGACGGCTTTTTGCATGAACATGCCACCCAGATTGATAAGCATGAAAGTAAGCCAAAGCAGTATCTGGGGTTATTGTAGCGGAAGAGATCATCACTTTACGCCCAAGTAACCCAACCATATGGATCAGACGCGCGATGGCTGCCGAGTCAGCCTCAATAAAGTCATCGACCTCATCAATCACAAGATCTGAAGACATTAAACGTAAACAAGGCAGAATATAACGGCCGCCACGAATGGTTTCAGTAGCCCCTATAATATGGTCGATAGTACAAGCTAATACAGGAGCATAGAGTAAAGCCCTATCTTTCTCCCTTGTCAGTACGGTGGATAATACTTCTTCTGGCAGAATACCTGACCATTTATTCTCATCCCATCTGAGCATTTCTTCATTTTCATCAAATAACATTTCTTGTGATTCAGAGCCAGTTTGGTGAGGCTTCAAATCATTTGATTCGCTATTAGTCTGGTGTGAAGAGGTATCATTCGAGGCTTCTGATGCATTTTCATTCTCTTTTGCATTCTGATGCAGTTGAGCCACCGCTTTAGAGCCAATTAAAACCGCAAGATCCCTTTCGCCTAGCCCAATCTTGTTTTGATCTTTATACTCATCCCCTGTTTGTAACGTTAATGTGCGTAACCCTAACGCTAAAATATAACGTAGACTCTGCTTATCTTCAGATAATGCTTGCATGATTTTGGCATTAGCCCGCGTTTTACCGCAGCCAGTACTCGCCATATTGACAATAAAATAACCTTTAATGTCATCATTACGCTCTTTGCGGTATTGATAAATTGAATTAACCGCATCTTCTTGCCAACTAAATTTCCCTGTGCTGTTTTTATCATATGCAAGCTTTGGAACATCACTAGCAAACGGCGGTTCACTTTCAAAATAAGGTAATGTTTCTGAAATATCTCGAGCAGTTTCAGCGACCTTGACGAGATGTTCATCAAGTTTCTGTTTAAATGTAACTTGCGGAATATTGTTAATATTGCGGATTTTGTGTGTGTTGGCATAAAGTGCAATATCACTGTGCCATTGTGGGTCATTCCCTTGAGATGAGTAATTATGATCTCCTAGCATTAAGCAAAGGCGAGCATAGTGAGCGATAACTCGCCAACTCCCATCTGCCATTGCTTGTTGGAACAAAGGGAGTTGATTTTTTAAATCAGTTGCCGCTTGTTGAACCGCTTGGACCCACGCTTTGGAGTTACTCAATAAGCCATTAGGGAATTCAAAACACATCTTGATGCGTTGTTGAAATTGAGCATCGTCATTCCCGTTTCTATAGCCCCAACTTTGTTTTATCTTAGCCAATAATTGAGTATGCAAATTAATGGCTTTGTCCTGCCAATTACAAAGCTCTTGCTCATCTAAGAAAGGTAACTTATGGTGAGTTAAAATTAGCCAAGTCAACAACGCTGCCGCATCGGGTAATTCAGCGAGTGGATTTGATGCTAAACAATTATCGTTTACGCATTGCTGTAGCTGTGATTCATCCCATTCTTGGTGAATGAGCGCATCAAGCCATTTTTCCTCACTCCCTTCCGCTGAATGGATTTTAACCAATGAACTAAACAATATTGAGGACACCCACTCATGCCGAACAGGGTCACCTTTAAAAGGCATTTTAACGGCTGGATTCAGCTTATCCTGAAATAAGCGGGATGCTTTCCCCCAGTCATGGAATAAGGCTGCTAACCTAGCAACAGCGGCAATTAAAGAGAGATATTTCCAATCATTTTCAAACTCGCTGCCTAAAAATGATTTTTCAGTACGGTTCACCGGAACATGCCCCTGTGAATTAAATTTATTGCGATTCCCGACGACCCATAAGAGTTGAGAGCGTGATCGAGAGCGTATCCAATGACAGCTTACAGCAGTATTGCGACTGGCGCTTTGCCTCAGCATTTTTTTGACTGTTTGTAAGCCGTCTTCAGTGATGAGGGTTTGCCATGTGTTATCACCAATACGGTTAGCAAATGCATCCAATACACGTCGTGTTCTTTTTAGTGCATGTTTTTCACATTGCGAAACAAAAGTGACCATCATAATTTAGGCTCCTGAATTTGTTGCTCTGAGCCGGTTTGTAACGCAATCGTTTTAACGGTATCAAAAAGAAAGTCTAAGGCGTGATTATCGATGAAAGATTGTAAGATTTGCTGGCGGAACTCTTGCTCTGAGGCTCCCTCTTTAGCGCAAATAAAGGACCAAGGGAGAACGATGGCATCTTTAATTAAATCTGCGACATCAAATACCAGCGCGCCGCGTCGGGTTTTGCCATGCATAACCGCAAAACCGTGAGGGATCCCGAGTACCCATAAGCAACTCGCTGCCAAACCATATGCCAAATAATTACCGTGGTTTAAAAAGGCATTCGCTTTATCCATGGCTTGATGTTGACGTGTGAAATTTTTTTGCCCCGTGTTATTTGCTGCATATTTATAAAGTGCCTTCGTTAATTGGGCTTCTGTGAGTAATAGCGTCTGAGGGTCATCCGCCGCCTCAGTTCGTGTATGAAAGGTTTCTAAGGCATTTTGGATCAACGTATCATTATAAATAAACCCTTCATTCTGCAATTCTCGGGAGCTTTGCCAAGTCTTCTGTAAATAGCTGATGCGAGATCGTTGTAACGTTTTAGCGGCAGCTAAACGCTTTTTATCATCGAACCAAAAACGCATCCAACCTTGCAAATATTCGGTTGGCCGATATTCACTTTGTGGTGTTAACCATTCTACTTCCGTTGACATATATAAAGGTGTGCCACCGCCACCACAAAAACCAACCAGTACCCCAGCCTGTGAAAGCATTCTCATCGCAGCTTGAGTAATAGAGGTGCCAGTGCCTAATAGCAAAACTGTTGTATTCGCAATGGGAATATTGAAATAGAGGTTTTCATTTTTCGCTTCGGTGAAGTAGAGAACTCGACCATCTTTTTGCATAACGCGGCAATGCTCTAAATAGTACATATTAGCGCGCTTGGAATGAAGGATAGTTTTTAAATCAGCGGGAGAAAAGTCATCCATGTTGAATTAGCCTTCCATTGACTTGGTTAAATCATATGACTATTTAAATACAGTTTAACTTAAGTGTTGTCTATAGCTATTCATTGTTTGTAAAGAGTACATGGTGATTTTGGGAAGCTGATCGCAAAGCGTTTTATCAAAAATAACTTATTGCTTGTTTTAGCGTTATATCATTGTACGAACGATGATGACTATCAGGCGATGGGGATTCAGTTAAGCCGAAGTATTGATAATGCAAATGTCAGTCCAATCATCTTTTTTACGGGTAAAAATCAACGGTTGTTAGGTGATGTTTCGATGCTAAAACCGCTTGAGGAAAAGGTGAGCTGACGTTCGTTCTATCTATTATTTTATCCGATTCATGTATAACGGATAGAATCATAGTATTACGAACCTACAACTATAATACTTTCAATATCAATGCCGCTCATTTTCTGGAAGAAAATAAATAACATAAGGCTCCGCCCTCTGGCTATTTTCTTCGGCTGAACGCTCATCAGGAGAAAAACAAAAGCCTACCGCCCTCGTTTGACTCGGTTGGTCAAATCGTTTCTTGCCACAAAACAAGTTTGTGCCTTTTAGCGATTTCGCATCGTTTTACCTGTTAGTTTGCATGATGTTAAAAGCGTACTCAGAATCCCGCAAAACCGTTCTAAACTTTCAACGTATATTTGGATGTTTTATAGGGTGAACTGAAGTTTTAGAGGCTAACTTCATATTTTATCGAACAAGTCAGAATGGCTAGCTTGAAAGCATTATGGGGTAAAACTTACAGGAGTATCATTGGTTGATATCTCAGACATATTTCCGGATTCAATAAAAGATAATGACTCTATATGCCATATCAACGAATTCAAATGAAATATGAGTCGATATCACGACGCCATTTAATAGCGAATACATCAAAAGATATATATATTACTTACACATATCTTTTGATATCACATACTCTGTTGGTGCAAATATAGAGTTTTTATAACACTCAGTATAACCTTTTGATGTTAAATTAAATTTGATTTCAAAAGAAAAGAATAAACTAACAAAAACGCCAATTATAACTATACCAGCTAAATAGTTAGCCGCTTTTATAATTTTTTTTGTTGGCTTTTTTTTAAACGCCAAAATAAATCCAAAATATGAAAAATATAAGACTATTGGTGCTCCAAAGCCGAATAGTCCCGTTAAAAACGAAAATAATATTCTATCTTTCATTAAAAAGTAATCAAGATAATGAGATGCTGATACATAAATTCCGTATAATGCCAATAAAAACAATACAATAGAAGATATTAACAACTTTATGTCCGGATTAGAAACCACGACTGCGTAACCCCCAAGTAGTGAACATTTGTTGTGGATGCCCTAATGGTACAGGTTTATTTGGCCTTTTAGATTTCAAAGCTTTAATAATTGACTCACTGATACCAAATTCATCATCCAGTTTATATAAAGCATATGAAATCAATGCACCTGTTACAATACCTCCTGTCACTGCCGTTGTTATTTAAGCAGCGATAGCGAATTTTGTCATATCCATGATTACTGTCCACTCCCCATTAATTAAGACACACCAATTTAGAGTTTTCTAACTGTTTACGATATACCTCTGGAGGGAGGTGATTTAAGCTTTCGTGCGTTCAATTTTGGTTATAATCTTATTGCCAAAACCACACCATTTCACGTAGTTGGCTTAATGACCCAAATAAATATGCATTTAGAAATTCACGGCGGAATGAGCCATTAAAACGTTCGATAAGGCCATTTTGTTGTGGCTTACCGGGTTGAATATGACATAGCTCAATTCGATTATTTGCACAATAATTCAATAGCGTCGCTGAAATCAGTTCAGGGCCATTATCGACTCGGAGCTGTTTCGATAACCCTCTTTCTGCTTTTAAACCTTCAAGCACCCTGATGACGCGCTCAGCCGATAATAAAGTATCAACCTCAATCGCTAAACATTCACGCGTTCCTTCGTCAATAATATTGAGTGTTCTGAAACGGTTACCACAAGATAAACTATCATGCATAAAATCCAATGCCCAATGAATATTCGGTGTTTTCTCAATTATTAGTGGTCTTTTTTCACGTACTGGTAGCACTTTTTTAATTCGACGTTTTAGATTTAATCCTAATCGACAATAAACGCGATAAACTCGTTTATGATTAAAAGGATAGCTTTGAAAGCTCAGTCGGAAATGGTATTTACAGAAACCTGATTGAGGTGATTTCACTAAAATCGCTTGTATGGCATCAATCACCACACTGTCTTTTTTATGCCAATCTAACGGCTGACGATAAAAAGTAGCTCGTGACAATGATGTCAGCTTGCACGCTTTAATGACTGAGCGCAGGACTTTTTCTCAGCCACTATCAACCCTTTTTTGTAAAGAGTTCCTTCATTGCATGATTTTCAAGGCTGACTTCTGCAAACATTTTTTGAGTTTTGTACTTTCTTCTTCAAGCTCTTTTAATCGTTTAGCTTCATTAGTTTCCATGCCGCCATACTTTGTCATGAATGTTATCTATCTCGGTATTGATTTGGCTAAAAATGTTTTTCAACTTTGTGGATTAAATCAGTCGGGTAAACCGGTTTATAAAAAACGCCCTGATCGTAAAACATTGCTACAGACCGTCGCGAATATTCCGGCTTGCCTGATTGGTGTGGAAGCCTCCACAGGCGCATTTTACTGGCAGCGTGAGTTAGAAAAACTGGGACATAAGGTAAAAGTGAGCAGTCCCCAGTATGTAAAACCCTTTGTCCGCGGGCACAAAAATGACGGTAATGATGCACAGGCTATCGCAATTGCTCTGATGCAGCCAACAATGCAGTTCGTTCCCCCAAAAAGTCCGGAACAGCAGGATATTCAGGCCTTGCACCGGGCAAGACAGCGTATTGTTAATCACCGTACTGCGACAGTTTGTCAAATCAGAGGACTACTGCTTGACCGTGGAATAACAATCGGTACGGCAGTCTCAAGGGTTCGTCACGCTATTCCGCTGATTCTGGAGGACACAGAAAATGGTCTTAGTACCAGAATGCGCAGGACGATAACAGAACTCTATGATCTTTTTAACGATCTTGGTCGTCGTATAAACTTTTTTGATAAAAAAATTGATACTGTTTTCCGACAATCTGAAGCCTGTCAGCGGATTGCCAAAGTTAAAGGTATTGGCCCTAAAACAGCAACTGCAGTTGTTGCTGCGATTGGCAAAGGAACTGAATTCAAAAATGGTCGTCATTTCACTGCCTAGTTAGGACTTGTACCAAGACAGCACTCCAGTGGCGACAAATGTCTTCCACTTTCATCCCTGAACCAGCGAGTTTTGAGATATTAATAATTTGAGTTTCAGTAAAATGAGCTTTTTTCATCATGACCTCTGCAATTTTTAGGGCAGAAAATCTAATTATAGCTGTCTCATTTTAGGGGAAGTGGACAAGTACTTTATGGTTACTATCAAGATCCGCTTTAACGAAAATAAGAAAAACCAGTTACCAATCAGCACATTAGAAGCATTGAAAAATGAAGTAACAAAAAGATTAAGCGCTAAGTATTCTGATCTTAGGGTCGATATTAACTGGGGTACTCAAGATAATATATCTATTGATGGTCTTGGGTAGAATGAGAAGAAAACGTATATTGAAGAAACGCTGGAAGAGATATTCAATGATGGTGATTGGCTTCCTGAAACCCAAGAAGCCAAAGTGGAATATTTTAATAAGTAATATCTTAAATATTCAACCTAATTGTTTACAGATAATTACTCAATCCCTATACTTCTTGACTCTTTACTCTCAAATTTCAGTTAAAGATTAACTAATGAATTGGTATTTGGAAGTTATAAAAAATAATTATGCCAACTTTAATGGTAGAGCTAGACGTAAAGAATATTGGATATTTAGTTTAATCAATTTCATAATCATTATCCCTTTGTATCTTGTAGTTTTAGCCTCTACAAACGACTATACTGGAGATATAAATGGTTTGGGGATCGTAGCTCTAGTCCTCCTGATGATTTATTGCGTAGCTATTTTAATACCTAGCCTTGCAGTAACTGTTAGGCGCTTACATGACATAGATAAGTCAGGTTGGTGGTATTTGCTCACATTTATACCTTTTGGTGGTCTTGTCATTTTTGTGTTTACATGCCTTGATGGAACCTCAGGTAACAACCGATTTGGCTCAAACCCTAAAGAATAAATATACACATGCGCCAACTACTCAAGATGGCGCATTAATTTTTATTGTCCTCTATCTGTGATGCAGCTTCAAGCTTAGCATCTCTCTTTGCTGCTTCTTTTGCTAATCGCTCTGCTTCTGCTTGTCGCTGATTGTAGATTAAATTACTTGGCATTTCGACAAGCATATCAATCCAACGTGAATCAGGAACGTCGCAGGTTCGTAGTTTTCGTAGTAAATTGACTTACTTTCTTCATCAATTTGCTTAATGCGTTTGTTTTGGAAACGTTCATTTCTAAGCTGCCTATACGGCAGTGAACGAGGATGTCGATTTAAAGCTAGGAGCTGATTG
>NZ_JAMPQL010000017.1:0-37420 GCF_028482435.1 Providencia sp. PROV119 | reverse complement strand
TCTCAAGAACAGGCAAGAGCTAAATTTCTTGATTTCTAAGCTGCCTATACGGCAGTGAACGATGAATCAATATACCGACACAATGAAGATGTTTTCTAAGCTGCCTATACGGCAGTGAACGCACTTATCTAGAATGCCTGTTAGTTTTTCTTTTTCTAAGCTGCCTATACGGCAGTGAACAAGGCCGCCCCTCTAATTCACGCTCACCTCGATTTCTAAGCTGCCTATACGGCAGTGAACCCTCAGTTGTGGAGCCGCAGCGGTAGTCCGATTTTCTAAGCTGCCTATACGGCAGTGAACAATTAGCTTACCAAACAAAATCCCTAAATAACAATTCGTTAGCCTATTTTTTAGAAAAATACCTTCTTTTTTATGACACTTAGTAACTTATTGTTTTATTGGCTAATTTTTTAAAGAGCAAAAACAAAGGGTAAAATAAAGAGTAAATCATCTTAAGAGAAATGCAATATAGGATAAGAGAAAAGAAAATAATTGTAGGGAAAAATAACGATACGGTAATTGCGCCAGCCTCAAATGAGTTGAGACTGGCACACGTCTTAACGACCACCAAATAATGACATGCTATTTAAATCTTTAAAAATATCTTGCGATGCTTGGAACATAGCCATTTCTTTATAATAGTCTGTTGTGACTCCAGTCCAATTTGTATCCAACAACTCACTTATGCGCTGACTATTTTGAATACTTCTTGTATCTGCTAGAAAGTTTAACTGATCAATTTCTTGTAGCTGCAACCCCTGCTTCGACTCAATATTTGAGATTTTATCTAGCGCTGATTTAACCGCTGTATTGGCGCTATCTAATGCTTTTTGAGCTGCCTCTTTTTCGCTTTGTGTTGCTTGGTCTTGAGGCGTTTTCAGCGCAGCAATGCCTTCATTTAACGCTTTGAAAACATTCACGACATTATTGCTATCCGTTGCAAACACTTGTGCGCCAGTAAAGTAAGTGGTCATTTCGCGATCGCTGGATACATTCTGCATAATCGCTTTATCGCCACCTTTGTAAATCACATCGCCCGCAGCATTCACCTCAAATGGTGGCTTGTCAGATTTATAACCTGCAAAAATATAGCGACCATTACCATCTGTCGTATTGCCTAACGCTACCAGCTGATCTTTCAAACCGCTTAATTGCTCCGCAAGTGACATTCTGTCACTATCACTCAAGCTACCTTGGTTTGAAGCTTGAATAATTGTTGTATCAATCTGAGTGGTAACCTCTGTCATCTGGGTCAACACACTCATCTGTAGCAGCATGCCTGTTTTGGCAAAACCTCGACTTGCCACATATTGCTGGTTGCGGTTTTCAGATTGATTAACACGCACCGCCTGCGATGAAGCTTGGGGGTCATCCGACGGCTTGCTGACACGCTTACCGGATGCCAGTTGGCTACCCGCATCCATCCAACGCGCTTGAGCATTATTCATATCTTGCAAGCGCTGGTGATAAATCATATTCGTACTTAAACGCATAATAGAATCCTTTTAAATGACTAGAATTTAGAACGCTCTCATTAGGGCATTAAAGAGGTCATCTACAGTTTTTAGCACTTGCGCATTCGCATTAAAAAACTGTTGGATTTTTTGCATTTGAATGCTTTCTTCGTTCATATTGACGCCCGAAACCGCTTGCTCTTGCTGATAGAAACTTTCTGTCATTTTGTTTTGTGTTTCAGAGTCAATCTGTGCTTGCTTGGTTTGGTTACCCACATCATTGACGATAGTGGCGTAATAATCGGAAAACGTTGATGTGCCCCCAATTAATTTTTGGTCTTGAAGCTTAACCAGCTCTTTTAGGTTATCATTATCACCAGGTCCGCTCCCTTTCTCACCCGCCGCCGCAAAATTTGCCGCATCGCTTATCAAAGATTGCATGCCATTGATGACGCCATTAACTGGTTTGACTAAAAACGAATCACCACTTTGGACATTGTTTTGGGTAATTTTCAGCTCGATACCATCAAACTTCAATGTATCTGGGGTTGAGCGATCAACGGTAACGGCAAAGCCTTCAGGTAGTCGAGTGACATTCCACTCTTTACCATCAAAACGCATCTCATAATTATTGCCAGTGACTTGAGAGACGTCGCTATAGTTAAAATCAAATTCTGCTTTACCGCGGTTAAAGGTATTACTAACTACATTACCTTTGCCGATTTCGAAAAAGTCCTTACCCGGATTACCATTAGCATCAAAGCCTTTCTTATGTACTTCGTTGAATTTACTTGCGAAGACCAAGGCCAATTTATTGAGTTTTTGGTATGCAGGATCAATGACCTCTTTGCGAGAGCGTAATACACCGCTGAGCTCACCACCACGAAACGCATCGTCTGCAATTTCGCGCACTTGACCATTAGCACCAACAAAACCAATACTAAAGCGGCTGTCATCCTGTGAGGAAGGAACGGCCTCAAGGCGGTTCGCATTTTCTCCAGTCACCAACGGTAAACCATTTGCAAAAGTGACGTTGTAGTTTCCATTTTGCTCAATCACTTTTACGCCAATCAATGAGTTGATCTCACTGACTAGGCGATCACGTACGTCCAGCAAATCATTAGGCTCTGAGCCGCTCACAGAGCGCACCCGCGCTATCTGTTGGTTCAAACCAGCGATTTTCTCTGCGTAGGTATTGATGTCTTTCACCTTAGTTTCAATTTGGCGATTAACATCACGCTCCATTTCTTGTAATCGTCTATCTGCTTCCTTGAACTGCCCTACCAGTGCATTTGATTTACCTAAAAAAACATCGATTAATGTTTTATCACTCGCATCACTGCTTGCGGCATCAAGCGCTGTAAAAAAACTCCCAATATTGCTCGAAATATCTTCAATATCATTAGTGAGTAAGTCATCGACTTGGCTGCTGTTTTTCGCATAAGCTTCATACTCACCACTACGAGCGCGTGATTGACCATATTGCTGGTTAATAAACTCATCAAACTCACGGCGAACATGGCTAAAATAGGTGCCGTTACCAAAATAACCGTTAGGTGTCATTGTGCCGGGATTCTCCCCGAAAACAGCACTTTGGCGATGATAGTAACCCACACCTGCGTTAGCTAAGTTATTTGAAATCACACTTAACCCACCCTGTGCGGCATTCACACCACTAAGTGCATTATTCATTACATTGTTCAGCATAAGCTTTTCCTTTATCTGCTGCTTATCGCCATGGTTCATCGATAATAACCGTCGCAATATCAACCCGAACTTTTTATTTATATTTCAAATAATTCGAGGTGCAGTTAGGTAACAAATCACTGTATCCTTGCAGCACCAATAAGCATCATCAATCGTGCTGTCACTTGAAATATGACGAATATAGTTAGTTATCGGAAAGATGCCGCAAATGTTTAGTGTTTACGGCACCTTTCAAGATGAAAATTTAAAAAATATCACTCAGATCGACGGTATAGGCTTGAACCGCTCGTGACGCCGCTTTGTCTGCTGTCTGATAGCCACGAATTTGATTGATCAGCGTAATTAATTTATCGGCATAATTAGGGTCTGTCGCATAACCTGCTTGGTGTAAGCGACGCGCCGCTATCTCAGGGGATTGCGCGTGTTTAACATCACGATAGCGTGGGTTCTCAGTCAATAAATTAATGTAATCGGCTATCGCTTCTTCATATGAGCCATACACACGGAAATCGTCTCGCATTTTGATGCTTTTGCCATTAATCACTTCCGTTGTCATAATATTGGTTACTGGCCCTTGCCAACTTTTACCCGCTTTAATACCAAACAGGTTATGGCTGGTTTTGCCTTCCGCCGTTAAAATTTCTCGACGCCCCCAACCACTTTCTAATGCCGCCTGAGCAAGGACCAAAAGGTGCGATATACCACTTTTCTGGCTGGCAACTTTTGCAGGCTCTATTAGTCGACTAATAAAATTTTGACTATTTAAAGAGAGGGATTTGACCTTCTGCATGGATGACGATAGAGCATCTCCTAACGGAGCAAAACGACGGACAATCTGCGCCATTGCTTGATTAGGTAGAGAGTCTATCAATCGATCATCCATGTTAAAGGGCTTCACTGGTACGTCTTCTGAAGATGTATCACCTTGCATTTGAGTTAGCTGCTGATACATCATTTCACCAAAGCCTAACCCTTTTTGTGACAGGTCTTGCGCAATTTGCTGATCATACATACTGGTTAGCATACGCGTCTGATCGGAAGAAAAAAGACCATCTTGCGGTAGTGCATCACGCATGCTTTTTAACATCATTTGTACAAACGTCGCTTCTAATTGCTGGGTGACTTGACGCAACCCTTTATCTGGCGAATCAGTTAATTCACGCTTTAAATGGCTGAGCGACTGCAAATCAAATGCGGCACCTTGCATTAATTGCATATCATTCATCAGATGATCTCCAGCTTAGCGCGCAAGCATCCAGCGCTTTCCATGGCCTGTAAAATCGACATTAAGTCGGTTGGCGTCGCCCCTAAAGTATTAAGTGCTTGTATCACTTGGTTAAGTTGTACGCTGGCATTGACTTTTTGTAATGCGCCGCCTTGCTCCCTCACCCCAAGATTCGTATTACGGGTAACAACGGTTTGCCCGCCTGCAAAAGGCGTGTTCGGCTGACTGACCTGAGTTTGCCTCTCTACCATCACCGATAAACTGCCGTGTGCTACCGCACAGCTTTCTAATGTTACACTGCGATTGATCACAACTGAGCCTGTTCGCGAATTTAAGATCACTTTGGCTTCGGCAATTGGCGTACGTACATTCAATTCTTGAATTTGTGCAAGAAAACGCACCTGATCACTATTGTTCATTGGCACACGTAGCTGAACTGTGCGTGAATCTAATGGTGTTGCGGTGCCTGCACCACGTAATCGGTTAATTGCATCACTAATATCTTGCGCTAATGTGAAGCTATCATCGTTCAGTTGTAAGTTAATAATGCCATTTTGACCAAAGCTAGTAGGTAGCTCACGCTCAATGGTCGCCCCTCCAGTGATCCGC
This sequence comes from Providencia sp. PROV119, assembly GCF_028482435.1. Taxonomy (NCBI): domain Bacteria; kingdom Pseudomonadati; phylum Pseudomonadota; class Gammaproteobacteria; order Enterobacterales; family Morganellaceae; genus Providencia; species Providencia sp. PROV119. Next base: position 32,425 of record NZ_JAMPQL010000017.1, on the reverse strand, counting down.
CCACCAGCTAATTGATTGACTTTAATACTGCTTCCCCCCGCACTCGCGCCAGCTCCACCAACTAAAATGTTGCCTTGTGCCATGGCATAAACCTGCCCATCAACGCCTTTAAGTGGGGTCATTAGCAAAGTACCACCTCGTAAGCTTTTCGCATTCCCCATCGAGGAGACCACCACATCCACGGCTTGTCCTGCGCGAGCAAAAGGCGGCAATTTCGCGGTAACCATCACGGCTGCCACGTTTTTCAACTGCATGTTAGTGCCAGGTGGCACGGTGATCCCCATTTGAGATAACATATTGCTCAAGCTTTGAGTGGTAAAGGGTGTTTGCATGGTTTGGTCACCGGTGCCATCCAGCCCTACTACCAATCCATAACCAATTAACGCGTTGTCACGTACACCCTGCACTGTTGTCAAATCCTTGATACGTTCGCTATATGCCGATGTAGCAAATAGACAAAGCAGCGTTAGCAGAAGAGTCACTAATTTATTCATTCGATTATCTCTATGGGTTTACAGCTCAATTTCTACCTAAATTAATAAGGCGAAACGTTTAAGAAAAAGCGTTGCAACCAGCCCATGGTTTGCGATTCATTAATATAACCATCACCAACATATTCAATACGCGCATCCGCCACTTGTGTGGAGCTGACATTGTTATCTGCGCCTATTGTGCGAGGGTTTACCACGCCCGAAAAACGAATCGACTCCGTTCCTTGATTAATCGCTATCCGTTTTTCGCCCACTACATGCAAGTTACCGTTAGCTAAGAGTTGATCGACCGTGACGGTTATGGTGCCTCTAAAGGTATTGTTGGCATTGGCCCCGCCTTTCCCTGAAAAATCACTACTGCCTTTCACATCCAGCTCTGTATTACTGCCGCCCAGCCAACCTTGCATAAAACCAGGCAAGATTGCGGCTAAGAACCCCGTTTTACCGCTGCGATTTGCATTCGCGGATGAGTTCTTACTGGCGCTCACATTCTCTTGCAAATTAATGGTTAAAATATCGCCTACATTGCGAGGTCGCCTATCTTCAAACAGTGGTTGGTAGCCGTAATAGGCGGGCTGAGCACTTTGAAAAATAGCGCCATTGGGTGCGGGGGCTGTGGGTGCTGTCGGTAACGCACTTGTTTGAGTATCCACCAGAGGACGAGGTTTGACATAAGCACAACCACTTGTGGCTAATACCAAAGCAATCACCAAAACCTTACTCGGTGAAAAGAATGAATCGCCCTTAATTTCAGGGGTAAAACCGTTTTTCGTCATCATGGTACTCTTTTGCTGCTGTGTCTGTTTTATCATCACATCAAATGCCTAGTTATCACCAAATGACAACTTACCTTCTCGGGCAAATTGTCATTTGGGATCAGGCCGCGCGTTATGCCATCAAATTACAGTTGCGTTAAGCGTTGTAGCATCTGGTCGGAAGCTGAAACCGCTTTACTGTTAATTTCATAGGCGCGTTGGGTTTGGATCATATTCACCAATTCCTCAGCCACATTGACGTTCGAGGTTTCAAGCATATGCTGATACAGCAAACCAGCACCATTCGTGCCCGGCGCGCTTTCATTTGGCGCTCCTGAGCTAGCGGTTTCCATGTACAGGTTCTCACCCATACTTTCCAAGCCCGCATCATTAATAAATGTTGTTAGCGTAATTTGCCCAATTTGCTGTGGTTGGTTATCCCCATAGACCGTGATTGAGACCGTACCATCACGTGCGATGGTGAGGCTATTGGCATTATCAGGGATGGTGATGGCAGGTACGATTTGGTAACCACTCGAAGTGACTAGCTGACCATCTTGGTTTGGCTGCAAAGCACCGTCGCGTGTATATGCATCCGTACCATCGGGCAACTGCACATGTAGGAAACCTTGTCCTTTGATAGCAATGTCGGTGGTGTTTCCGGTTTTATTCAACGCACCTTGGCTATGAATACGCATTGTCGCCACAGGGCGTGACCCTGTACCCAGTTGTAAACCTGATGGTAAAGAGGTCTGCTCAGAGCTCATTGCCCCGGTTGACGAATATTTTGATACAGTAAATCTTCAAATACTGCACGTTGACGTTTGAAACCATTTGTACTGACGTTTGCCAAGTTGTTGGAAATAACATCAAGGTTGGTTTGTTGGGTATCAAGCCCAGTTTTAGCAATCCATAATGAACGGATCATCGTTATTCCTTACTGAAAATTAGCTAACGGCAAGCAGTTGGTTGGCTTTTTGTGCATTTTCATCGGCACTACGAACCACTTTCATCTGCATTTCAAAATACCTAGCGTTGGCAATCATCGACACCATCGCTTCTGCGGCATTGACATTACTGCCTTCAATCACCCCAGATGTCACGGAAGCTCGCTCACTTTGTGCAAGCCCATTACCATTCGCCGCCGCGGCTTGTGGTGATAGATGAAATAAGCCATCTTCACCGCGAATTAAATCTTGCGGCTGAGCTTCAACCACTTTTAAGCGCCCTATCTGCCCTAACATTGTTGGCGGGTCGGTCGCCAATAAGGCCGTCACGGTGCCATCTTCACCGATGGTCAGTTCCGCATTCGGCGGCACATTGATCGGGCCACCATCTCCTTGTAGACGGCGCTCACCAATCACCAATTCACCGTCAGGTGAAATTTGAATGTTACCGTTACGGGTATAAGCTTCACTACCATCTGCAAGTTCAACGGCTAGAAAGTGTTTGTCGTTTAATGCCACATCCATTGGCCTGCCCGTATAGTTGAGCGGCCCTTGGCTCATATCCGCTCCGGGCGTTGAAGCAACCACCAACGTTCGTGTTTGCTCGCTATCTCCATGAATAGGAACAGCCCGCATCGCCGCTAATTGCGCTTTAAAACCCGATGTGGAAACATTCGCAATGTTATTAGAAACAATCGCTTGGTTTTCAAGCGCATGTCGTGCGCCTCCCATTGCGGTATAAATGACATGATCCATAGCCACCCTCTACACTTAGCGTAAGTTAACCATCGTTTGCAGCATCTGATCTTGGGTTTTGATCGTCTGTGCGTTCGATTGGTAGTTACGTTGCATTACAATCATGTTGATCAGCTCTTGGCTCATATCTACGTTGGAAGATTCCAGCGCACCGCTCGTTAGCTTACCGAATTGACCGACGCCCGGTACGCCATCCATCGGGTTACCAGAGGCATTAGACGGTGCCCAAACGTTACCACCTTGTGATACTAAGCCATTCGGGTTAGCGAATGCTGAAAGTGCCACTTGCCCAACAACACGTTTTTGTTGGTTTGAGTAATTCGCCACGATCAAGCCGTTATCTTCAACTTTGAAATTGGTGTACTCACCTGCCGGATAACCGTTAACATCAATCGCACTCACCGATGATTCGCTGACTTTTTGCTGGCGTGTTTTATTTAGGTCAATCTGCAACGTACCGTTATTGGCACCATTTAGACCTTGATAATCAAACGCAAAAACGGCATTAGTTGGGCTATTTAGGCGGCCATTTCCATCAAACTCCATATCTCCCAATTTCTTAGCCACTTTATCGCCAGCATCTTTTGCATAAGCCGTCCATTTGTTATCGTCTGTTTTGACAAAGTAAACGGAGATTTCATGGGTATTACCTTGGCTATCAAATGCGGTCATGGTGGTACTGAAGTTATAGCTGCCAGTATCATCTGGGTTATTGATATCAAAAGGTTTGGATTTAACTTTGTCTTCAGAATTCAGGTTGATAGTCAGTTTTGCCAAATCAGAGGCTTGAGCATCCATCATATCTGTTGGGATATTTAGCCCTTGAGGAACACCACCACTTTGAACGACCACATTACCATTCTCATCCAAACCAGCCGGATAACCTGTCACTGTCATTCCTTGGTTGTTGACGAGGTTGCCGCTTTTATCGCGAATAAATTGCCCATCACGGCTATAAAAAATATCACCGTTTTGGTCTTGCACACGGAAAAAACCATTTCCTGAAATGGCCACATCCGTCGGTCTGTCAGTACGAGTGATTGGGCCATCTTTAAAGTTTTGGGTTACCGCGGCAACGTTAACCCCCAGACCTACACCTGAACCGGCAAACATATCGGCAAAAGAGGTGGTTGCACCTTTAAAACCATTAGTTGCGGAGTTGGCAATATTATTACCAATCGAATCAAGCCCCGCTGAGGCAGCATTTAAGCCACTAACTGCTTGTGAAAAAGACATGTTTTCTCCATGACGGTTGGGGAAATAAAATTAAGATGATGGATAGACTTTAAAAATGCTGCTAAGCGGCACACTTTGTCCTATACCAACATCCAATAAAGGAGCATCTGTACCCGGCGTGACACCATTAACTCGGGTATATCCCAATTTGGTGACTTCAATTTCTGCGCCGTTACTGACAGCCCTTACATCAAAGAAGTATTTGCTGTTCGTATCAGCAACGAGTTTTCCATTGTCATCGCGCCCATCCCACGACATGTCATAAATGTCAGGTTTCACTTCTGTGTCGTAAGAGATGGTACGAATAATGGCTCTATTTTTATCGCGTATCGTGATCTCAACGCTGTCAGCCATTTTGGGAAGGAAGAAACCAAACGGCGATGAGATATAATCCCCTTGGGACGCATCATCATCTCCGCCATTGTCATTGGCTGCGGACAACGCACGGCTAGTTTCATCATCAGGTAATGGATTTGTTGGTTTAGAAATAGCCGTATTATCACTGTCATTTTGCGTTTTTAATGGCGCAAGAACGATTTCATTACGCGGTATCAAAACCCCTTTTCCGACCAATTGAGTCGCTTGCAATGATTGACCAGAGCCAATTTGGCTTGAAATTCCGCTGACTTTGTCACTCAGCTTATTCATACTTTCAAGGGTCGCGATTTGTGCAAGTTGGCTGGTCAACTCTGCGTTTTCCATCGGCTTAGTGGGGTCTTGATTTTGCATCTGCGTCACAATCATTTTTAAAAACGTGTCACGCATATCATCCGTTTGACTCTTATTTTTATTTGGAATATTACTTTTCAGCGGCTCTGGGCCTGCTGTGGTGTTATCCAAAGAGTCATACATGGTGGCTGCTATGCCCATTTAGCTTCCTCGTTACTGGCCTATGGTTAAGGTTTTCTGAAGCAGCGTTTTAGCTGTATTCATCACTTCTAAGTTTGCTTGGTAGCTACGCGATGCCGAAATGGTATTGATCATTTCACCGACCATATCGACGTTAGGCATACGCACATACCCCTTCTCATCCGCCAATGGGTGACCGGGTTTGTATTCCATACGTGGTGGCGTGGGATCTTCAATCAACTGGCTCACACGAACACCGCCAACGCCATTACGGCCTTGAGGCGTCATTTGGAAAACTACCTGTTTAGCACGAAACGGTTCGCCATCAGGGCCTACAACACTTTCCGCGTTCGCCATATTGCTAGCGCTCACGTTAAGACGCTGTGATTGCGCGGTCAGTGCAGATGCTGAAATATCAAAAATACTGAGTAACGCCATTTTTATTACCCCTGCTGTAACACGGCCAACATACTTTTGACGCGGCTATTAATAAAAGTGAGATCTGCTTGGTACTTCAATGTGTTATCTGCGAATTGACTGCGCTCTATATCCATATCGACGGTATTACCGTCCATTGAGGTTTGATATGGAACACGATATTTAAGATCCAATTCGGGCTGTTTCATGTTTCGACCTTCGATATGGCCTTTTGATGTCACCGCCAAAGCAACGCCTTTACCTTTTACAACGCCATTTTTCATGGCTTGCTGTAACTGGCGGCTAAAATCGATATCACGCGCCTGATACCCCGGTGTATCCGCATTAGCAATATTTGCAGCCAAAATAGTTTGCCTTGCCTCGCGTATTGATAACGCCTGTTGCTGAAAAGCAAATGTGGCATTTAATTTATCAATCATGTTCAACCCCAATAAATTTTGCTTATCTCTCTTATCGTTATCACGATAAAATAAGCACCAATGCGTCACGCCATTCGCTAACTGTAATTTTCAAAGAATAGCAATGCAGAAAACGCTGAAATTTAAAATTCGACGCGCTTATATTAGCCGTATAACAAAAAATCTAATGGCAAGATAAAGGCAAAATTATTGACCTATTTGGCCCATTCATTATTGATGAGATGCGTAAACTGCGAGCAATTAGAAAAGTATGTTTTGATGAGGAGGCAACTCAATGAATGGTTTTCATACAACGCTATTTGGCTCGTTAATTTTACTAACGACAACAGCGCAAGCCTCTTTACCGCAAGACATTAATAACTATTTTCGTAAAATACACACCAAGCCGAATCAAGTCTCTATTGAGATAAAAACACCTATAGAACGTTGGCCTAGTTGTGAAAAGCCCCAAATTCTTCCTCCTGTCGGTAGTCGTAATATGGGAAATGTTTCATTACCGGTGCAATGCGGTAAGAAAAAACAGTTTATTCAGTTAACCGTTAATGTCACCGGACAGTATTATGTGGCAACACGTAATATCGCTCGTGGGGAAAAAATTGAATTTGTCGATATTGGTACCCAAAAGGGGTTACTCCATAAGCTACCTACAGGGGCTGCCACCGATAAAGTGGCAATACGCGGCAGCATCGCATTGCGTGATATCAATGCAGGTCAAACATTGACACAATCTATGATGCGTCGACCTTGGGCCGTTAAAGCAGGACAAAACGTTTATGTCTTTGCAAATGGCCATAATTTTTCGGTTAAATATGAAGGACGAGCCATCAACAATGCCGCCACCGGGGAAAACACGCGTGTTCGATTAATCAACGGTCAGGTTGTTAATGGAGAAGCCTTAGAAAATGGCAGTGTGCGGGTAGCGCTAAAGTAGCGAATTTTGATTGAGACTCAATAAGATAATCGATATTATGCGCCTACTCATATCAAAGGGTATCATTATCATTCTCAAGCATTAGAATAGTCTTAAAGATAAGCATTAGATTAAAGAATTGGTAATTAACGCCGATATTCCATTTATAAAAATACTGGAACAGGAAAAACACTATGGCTATCGAGCAAACATCTGCAATTTCAGCGCTAACGCAAGTGACAAACCGTGACCCACAGGATCCCACGGCGCCCCTTCGTGAGAAAAAAGTATCAGCGACTGAATCCGTTAAAGAAAGTACTTTTTCACCAAGTGAACTAAAAAAGAAGTTATTGCAACCTCAAGCCAGTGATATCAACAGTGAAAAAGTTGAACGAATTAAACAGGCCATTAAAGATGGTACATTGCAAATGAATACCGAGAAAGTTGCCGACGGTATTTTACGTGATGCCCATGAATTCATGCTATCAATGAAGTAAGACAATGAATATGAATGATGATTTGTTGACGTTGCTAGAACAACAGCTCACTCATTTACAATCACTGCAAATAGTGATGAAAAATGAGGAGTTACTGTTAGGCTACCATCGTGTTCCCCCATCACCGTTTCAAGAAGCCACCGAGCAAAAGCGTTATTTGGTTGCCGCTATTGGACATGGTGAAACACATCGTCTACGCCTTGAGCAAGAAATGGGAATTGTGGCCCCCTACGATGAAAACCCTGCGCTTCATAGCCTGTGGGGTGAAATCAAAGCGCTGACAACAACATTAAAAGAGTTAAATTACCGTAACCACCAAATGTTGCAGTTACATATTGAACTAAATAACCAGCGCCTTGCTTTTGTCAAAAAACATAATAACCAATCCACTTATGGTGCAGACGGTTTAGAAGAAAAGCGTCCAGTATTAGGTAAGAAAATTTCTATTTAGGCGACGGTGATAAACAAGATCACCGTTCTGTTCGATAACGTACAGTCATGCGCTGTAAGCCATATTGAATATACTCTTTACCTTCTCATGTTTTTCGACTAAATAAATCACGCCATTTTTATGTCTATAAAAGAAAAGCGGTCACCTATATCCACTATCGCATTAAGTGAACATAGGTGACCGTTATACGAAATGATTAGCTAGCGCTATCCAATATCAGCCTGCCTTTTGTAACCTTAATGAAGTGCTAGCGTAGTTTTATTACCAAGGCAATTTAGCACTCAAACAAGATGAGGCTCTGATTTTTATTCCTGTCATTTTAAGCCCAAAAGCGCAATAACCACAGAAAAGTGTGAATTAAACGCTTCATGTTTCCACTATGCTATTAAAGCGCTCAAAACAGTAAGTCAAAAAAGATAACCCGCTCTCTTATGCCATCAAAGCAGTTGTATAACGACTGCTTTGATATCCGTATCAGGAATGCGTTGACACTTTGCTTGTGCATGATAAAAAGCGCTTCTTGCGACATCGCCCATAAGGTGAGACTTTAACTGTTACTTCTGCAATTTTATGCAAAATAACGTAATAACCACAGAAAAGCGCGAATTAAGCGTTTCATGCCTCCACTACGCTATTAACTCGCCCAAAACGTTAAGTTAAAAAAGATAACCCACTCTCTTATGCATCAAAGCAGTTGTATAACAACTACTTTGATATCCGTATCAGGAATGCGTTGACACTTTGCTTGTGCATGATAAAAAGCGCTTCTTACGGCAAAAGCGATAAAACCTCATTCCTATACTCAGCAACTTAGTTACCACTGATCATCGATGTCATGCGAATTTTCCGGCGATCGTTTAGCTCAAGATTCGACATTACCACCAGTTCAGGTAAGCTTCTGCGTAAAAAGCGAGATAAGATCAAACGTAGTCCATGATTGACCAATAATACCGTCGGTGCGCCCATCGCCTCTTGGTGCTTCACGGCCTCTTCGGCTTGCGTCTGAATAAATTGCGCAAGGTTTGGCTCTAAGCCACCACCATTTTTGGCCGCTTGTAATAAAATCTGCTCAAGCCCCGCATCTAGACCAATGACTTGTATTTCATCCGCATTGCCGAACCATTGCTGAGTGATTGCCCGCCCTAATGCGATACGTACCTGTGATGTTAGATAATCCGTATCTTTTTGCTCACCATTTTCACCCGCCATTTCTGCAAGTGTTTCGATGATTGTGCGCATATCACGGATCACAACATCTTCCATTAATAGATTCTGTAATACCCGATGCAATGTGGTCAAAGAAATGGTATCCGGTATTAAATCATCAGCCAGCTTCGGCATCTCTTTCTTCACTCGGTCATAAAGCATTTGTGCTTCTTGGCGACCAAACAATGTGCTTGAGTTTTGTAGCAAGATCTGATTAAAGTGCGTAGCAACGGCAGTGCTTGCTGAAACCACGGTATACCCTTGGATTTGCGCTTGTTCACGCAAATCATCATCAATCCAAACGGCAGGTAGGCCAAAGGCAGGCTCTTTGGTTGCATCTCCGGGTAGCGTACCTGCGGCATTACCTGGGTCAATCGCCAAGCTTCTTCCTGGTTGCGCCTCACCATGTCCGACAACCGCACCTTTAATAAGGATACGATATTCACAAGGCGCTAACTCTAAGTTGTCACAAATATGCACTACAGGTGGCAAGTAACCTACCTCTTGCGCAAATTTCTTGCGTAAGCCACGAATTCGTCCAAGTAATTCACCTTGTTGGTCATTATCTACCAGTGGAATTAAGCGATAGCCCACCTCCATGGCAAGTAAATCTTCAAGCTGAACATCATCCCAAGTGGCTTCAACGACCTTATTTGCCTCTTGGAACTGTTTCATTTGCCCATCATCTGCCTGACTTTCTGGCTGTTTAGCTTTGCGAACCAAATACCAGCCTAGCCCTGCTAATGCGGCAGTAAACAGTAAAAATACAAAGTTTGGCATACCTGGGATTAAACCGATTAACCCCAACACACCGGCACTTAGCCACATCACCCGTGGGTTATTAAATAGCTGAGTGACCATCTGCTCACCGACATCTTCATCGGTTGCGACTCTGGTCACAATCACCCCTGCCGCCGTTGAGATAATCAAAGCTGGGATCTGAGCGACTAAGCCATCACCAATCGTTAGCAAAGTATATGCACTCGTGGCATCGCCCAATGTCATATTATGTTGACCAACACCAATAATTAGCCCACCGACAACGTTGATCACCATAATCATGATCCCCGCGATGGCATCCCCACGCACAAATTTACTTGCACCATCCATTGAGCCATAAAAATCAGCTTCTTGGGTCACTTCAGCACGGCGCTTTTTGGCTTCATCATCATTGATAATGCCAGCATTTAAGTCCGCATCAATTGCCATCTGTTTACCTGGCATACCATCAAGGACAAAGCGTGCGCCTACTTCGGCAATACGCCCCGCACCTTTGGTGATCACCATAAAGTTAATTAACACTAAAATGATGAAAACCACTATCCCTATGGCAAAGTTTCCCCCCACCAAAAAGTGACCAAAGGCTTCAACAACACGCCCAGCCGCATCAGGCCCAGTATGCCCCTCCAGCAGAATAATGCGCGTTGACGCAATATTTAGTGATAGACGTAATAGTGTGGCAAACAGCAAAATGGTTGGGAAGGCTGCAAAATCAAGGGTACGCTTAGTGAACATTGCCACTAATAGCACCATGATCGATAAAGCGATATTAAAGGTAAACAGTAAATCTAAGATAAAAGCCGGTAATGGCAGTACCATCATCGACAAGATCAGCAAGATGAGAACAGGCCCAGCAAGAATTTGCCATTGCGTTCCCTGTAAGTTTTTAGGCAATTTTAATAATGCAGCCAAATTAGCCATCGCGATTGTTTTCTCCAGCAAAATCCAGCGCCGGTGGCACTGGTAAATTTTTCGGTTTTCTTGGTTTTAATCCACCCTCACGCCGCCAGCGACGTAGCTGGTAAACCCATGCTAAAACTTCTGCCACCGCAGCATATAGCGCTACAGGAATGCTTTGCCCGATTTCGGCATGGCGGTATAGTGCACGCGCTAATGGGGGAGCTTCTAATTGTAAAATTCGATGTTCTTGACCAATTTCTTTAATGCGTTGAGCTATCACGCCTGCGCCTTTAGCGAGTACTTTCGGTGCTCCCATACGTTTATCATCATATTTCAGTGCAACCGCATAATGAGTTGGGTTCGTCACTATCACATCCGCTTGAGGTACATCAGCCATCATACGATTCCGCGCAATTGCACGCTGCTGTTGGCGGATTTTGGCTTTTATCTGAGGGTCACCTTCTTGTTGTTTAAACTCATCTTTAATTTCTTGGCGACTCATGCGTAATTTCTTCAAATGTGAACGAAATTGATAAAAAACATCAAATGCCACCATTGGGATCAGCAAAAATACGATTAGGTATCCAGCAAAAATCACTTTATGCATTGCATTCCCTAAAGCGGTTACGGGAGATTCAGTCACAAGATGCAAAAGTGATGACCAGTTTTGCCAGAGAAAAATAGCAGCCCCTAGCCCGACAAAGAGCGATTTCAAAATGGCTTTAAATAATTCAGAAAGCGCATTCATCGAAAAAATTCGTTTTAATCCACTGATAGGATTAAGTTTTTTCAAATCAAATTTAATTAATTTGCTATTAAATAATAACCCTCCAACCAGCGACGATGCAGAGATCCCAACTAACGCCAATCCACCAATAACAGGTAATAAAGCAAATAATGCTTCGCCCACCATGCGCCCAAAGTAGCTCACCATTAACAAGGTGTTTTGTATGTAATGCCCATCGAAAATAAAACCTTGACGAAAAATTTGCCGTAGTTCATCAGCAAGATGCCCACCACTGAGCCACAGGAGACTGACCCCTGCTAACATCATCATGAGTGAACTGAGTTCTTTTGAGCGAACTATCTGCCCATCATCTTTCGCCTTCTGTTTTTTATGGGGCGTGGGTTCTTCTGTTTTTTCTACATCACTTTCGTCGGACACGCCGTTTCCTTGCTCGTCAGCAGATTAGAAGTTTGTGCTATAGCATGACAGAGTGTAAAAAAATCAATGCAAGAAAATAGACGAAGTTCACAAGGGTTATTTGCCAATTGAGTAAGATGACATCCGTTTTGCGAACCGTTACGTAACGCCTAGTAATAACACCACGCCGAGGTGGCGGTAGGGGAAAAGATAGGCTATTTTTCCCTGAGAATGAGTCAGAAATAAATACACTAAATCCTATTTTGTTAGGTAATTTCAAAGGGTAAGCTACCTACCCACTCTTTAGCTTAAAGGTCATAAATATATGGATAGTTGTCATCTCGTCGCCCCAGATGTTTCAGCAGAGAATGCAGAAAAAGAAGCGGAACGCATGCTGAACTGGCTCAAGCAACAAGGGATTATCGACCCTGATTACCAACTCATAGAAGATGATGAGGTGATATATCGCCCCACCCCTGAGTATAAACAGCCTATCCTCTATATTATTGATGACAAAATTGTGCCCACTCAGTTACCGGAACATATATTAAAAAACTATCTCACCATTACCACTCAACGTACCGTATTTCATGCAGGTGGAAATGGTCTTGGTATCTACTGCCCTGTTTGTAAAAACGAACAAAGCAACCAAAGTGAAGATTGGAGCGATGCTGTAACTGCATGGTATGAAGGTAATCCGCATGATTTGTCATGTGTTAATTGTGATTATCGTGCGCCAATTGGCGACTGGCATTATGACCCAACCTGGGCATTTGGCGAGCTTGGTTTTAGCTTTCATAGCTGGGATATGAGTGATGCGTTTATTCAACAATTTACCAAAGCATTTGGGGGGAGAATCATTGATGTCTATCAGCATGACTGAGCATCATCGCCTGATTACACCGATTAATTTGCAATTCGCTCTTGACCCCCTGCTTTTTGGCAAGGGGGGAACTTCAACAAAGATTTAAAAACCTAGCTCGTCTAATAAATCATCAACTTGTGATTGTGATGCCATCACATTGACACCTTCCTTGTTAATTTGCGGGCCATTTAGCAAACTGTCATTTTGTTGCTTCACTCGCATCTCTGGTGGCGTATTTTCCATAAGCAGTGCCAACAGCTGTTTTTCTGCCTCTTCAACCACTTCCATCATTTTTTTAATCACTTGCCCAGTTAAATCTTGAAAATCCTGAGCCATCATAATTTCAAGCAACTCGGCTTTCGTCGTACAGCTGTCATTAATCACACGCCCCAAAAAAGCATGGGTTGATTGATGAAGTTCAGGTGTGATTTGATTCGTATTCACCCCTTCCCATTGCTGTTGTAGTTTGATTGCCTCATCATGCATTTCTACTTGAAGTGGCTTGATTATATCAATACCGTTTAGGGTTTTTTCTGCCGCTTGAGCCGTCATTTGGGCGATATAACGCAAACGATCTTTACCATCAGGAATGCTAGCCACCGCCTGCTGAACACTTTTTTCTAAACCGAGTTCACGCATACTTTCGCGTAGCGTTCTCATCAAGGTGCCAATCCGCGTAATGACCTGTTTTAAATCTTCATTACCTGTAGGATTGCTCGTCGTTATTATTTGCTCTGTCATCACACTCTCCTTTTACAGGTTCGTTTATTGCAATCCCATTTTTTCAAAGACTTTATTCAGTTTCTCTTCCAATATAGCCGCGGTAAATGGCTTCACGACATAACCACTCGCGCCCGCTTGTGCCGCCGCAATGATATTTTCTTTTTTCGCTTCTGCCGTTACCATCAAAACAGGAATGTGCTTCAACGCTTCGTCGCCACGGATCGTTTTCAGTAGTTCTAAACCATCCATGTTTGGCATGTTCCAATCTGCTACGACGAAATCGATATGGCCCGCACGAATTTTTTCTAATGCATCAACGCCATCTTCTGCTTCTTCTATTTTATTAAAACCAAGTTCTTTTAATAAGTTACGGACAATACGTCTCATTGTGGAAAAATCATCAACAACCAAAAAACTGAGATCTTTAGCGGCCATAACCACTCCTTCAAAAATACAATAGTAAATTCTGTAACCGCTAAGCGGAAACAGATGAAAGTCGAGCCAAAACGCTTGGGGCAATTTTGGCGATATCCTGAATTTCGTCCACGGCATCCAGCTCAATAGCGGCACGTGGCATGCCAAATACCACGCAACTACTTTCATTTTGTGCGTAAGTCACCGCACCTTGTTGGCGCAAGTTGAGCATACCTTTGGCCCCATCCATCCCCATTCCGGTCAATAGAATGCCAACACATTTACGCCCCACACATTTCGCAACAGAATCAAATAACACATCGACAGAAGGACGATGGCGATTAACCGGCTCGGTTTGTTGCAAACGAATCTGATACCCTCGCCCGTTATCAACCACCAGCATGTGAGAGTCACCCGGCGCAATATAGGCATAGCCCTTTTGCAAAGGCTCATTGTGCTCCGCTTCTTTTACCGTCAATGAGCATAACTTGTTTAGCCTTTCTGCAAACGAACGCGTAAAACCCGCAGGCATGTGCTGAGTGATCACGACTGGCGGACATTCGCGAGGCAACATTTCTAAAAATTGACGGATGGCTTCTGTTCCTCCCGTCGAAGCGCCCACGGCAATCACTCTGCTATGGCAAACATAGGCAGATAATGGCTTAGCGATATTGGCTGGCTCTGGAGTTGCTTTTTCTGTGCGCGCAAAACGGTTTCGATGTGTTATTTTCGACATGGCGGCAGCACGAATTTTTTCACCAATCACATCTCGATAGCTCATCATTGTTTCACGAATACCAATCTGTGGTTTGGTAACAAAATCAACCGCGCCCAGCTCTAACGCTTTTAATGTGACCTCTGAGCCTTTAGAAGTTAATGTTGATACCATCACGACAGGTAATGGGTGTAAACGCATCAATTTCTCTAAAAAATCAATTCCATCCATACGTGGCATTTCAACATCGAGCGTTAACACATCGGGTTCATGTTGTTTAATTAAGTCACGAGCTACATAAGGATCAGGCGCTGTGTCAACTACCATCATATCGGAGTGACTGTTAATGATTTCACGCATGATTTGACGCATTAGTGCTGAGTCATCGACACAAAGCACTTTAATTTTTTTCATCACCCCCTCCTCGCCGGTTGTAGGCTGTAGACGGTTTGTCCTTTAATTACAAATCGTTGTGATAATTGAGATAGATTTTCTGAATGGCCGATAAATAACAGTCCATCCGGTTTGAGTAACGGTGCAAATCGTTCTAATAATTTGATCTGCGTGTCTTTATCGAAATAGATCATGACATTACGACAAAAGATTGCATCGAAACGGTGTTGAAGCTGCCAATCGCTATCGCTGAGATTTAAATAACGAAATTCAATCATCTGCCTAAGCGTTTGTTTCACTCGCGCATAGCCTTCAAAGTCGCCAACGCCTTTCATAAAATAGCGTTGACGTTGCAACGCGCTGAGGGCTTTTAACTCCTCGATACGATAAACACCTTGTTTTGCTTTACTTAACACTTCCGTATCAATATCACTCGCAATAACTTTGGCATTCACCGCTTGTGAACCGAGCACATCACTTAATGTCATCGCAATGGAGTAAGGCTCTTCACCGGTAGAAGAGGCCGCACACCAAATATTGATATTGCTACTTTTACGAGAGCGTACAAAGTCAGCCAATGTTACGAAATGGTGAGGCTCTCGGAAGAAGGCGGTTAAATTTGTCGTCAACGCATTAACAAATGCTTGCCACTCTGGGTGTAAAGGCTCGCGCTCCAGCATACGTAGGTATTCAGAAAAATTATTGACGTTACAATCACGTAGTCGTTTTAGCAGCCTGTTATACACCATGCTTTTTTTATTCATGGTAAGAACGATGCCTGATTTTTTATGAATAAACCGGCAAACCCGACCAAACTCTTCATCGGTCAATGGTTCTATTTGTGGTGCAAAAAGCATCGTACTTTGTCCTATTTGATAAAAACCCAGAAGCAGCCGGTTATCGGCTGCTTAGTCTTAACAATAATAACTAGCTAACCTGTGCGGCTTTTGTTTCTGACACTTCAAAAAAGGCAACTGTATCGACTAAGTTATTTGCCTGATCTTCCAAGGCAGCCGTTGCACTTGTAGATTGCTCCACTAATGCAGCGTTTTGTTGCGTCACTAAATCCATTTGGCTCACTGCGGTTGCGACCTGTTCGATACCACGACTTTGCTCATTAGAGGCAGAGGCGATATTGCCCATCAATTCGGTGACCTGATTAACTGCCGCCACTAATTCATTCATGGTTTGTCCGGCTTCATTAACTAATTGAGATCCTTGATTAACACGACCCACAGATTCATCAATTAGCGTTTTGATCTCTTTTGCCGCTTCTGCGCTACGCTGAGCTAAAGCGCGTACTTCCCCTGCCACCACGGAGAAGCCTCGACCTTGCTCTCCGGCTCTTGCCGCTTCTACTGCCGCGTTTAAAGCCAAAATATTTGTTTGGAAAGCAATGCCATCGATTACGCTAATAATGGCGCTAATTTTTTGCGAGCTATGTGAAATTTCCGTCATGGTATCAATAACATCAACGGTAATATCACCACCTTTTGTTGCTGTTTTTGATGCTGATATTGCTAGCTCACTGGCTTGACGTGCGTTATCTGCGTTTTGTTTCACCGTCGCCGTGAGTTGCTCCATGCTAGCCGCTGTTTCTTCTAGCGACGCTGCTTGCTGTTCGGTGCGAGATGATAAATTATTATTACCCAACGCAATTTCACGAATACCGGTATACATTTGGTCGGTATTGGTACGTAAATTAATGACGGAGGTCGCCAGTGATTCTTGCATTAATTTTAGTTGCTCAAAGACCTCACCAATTTCGTCACGTGTCGTCACTCGAATATCTTGGTTCAACTTACCTTTCGCCAATTTCATAAAGTGATCGCTCATGCTCATCAATGGATAAATGAGTTTTCGTTTCATCCAAAAATGGGCTAAGCCAGAAACCGCTAAAATAATAAAAGTCACCGCAAAGAACATGAACCATGCCACTTTGTTATAAAAATTGGCGGAATCTAATGAGTTTTGGCTATCGGTATTCAATAAATTCAGGTATTGATCGATAACTGCGGCCATCTGTTCTTGATGTTGTTGTGCAGGTAATGCGACATAACCAGGAATATCATTTTTATCAATTAACGCTCTTAACTCTTTTAAAATCGCTAGAAACGCTTGATATTTTTCGTCAATAACCGCGAGGTTTTCGTGTTCACTCAATAATGGCTGAGCTTTAAATTTTTCGTAGTCGTCAGCAGCTTGTTGTAAAAATTGCTCAAAAACCGCTTTTGCGTTATTAATACTCGCGGTATCCGAGTCCACTTTCATATGCACGACAATTTGAGTCAATGTGCTACGAGCCTGCATCAAATCTTCATAAGTTGTTTCGAGTAAATCGCGTTTTTTCGAACCAAGATCGATACGCTCTAAAGAGGAGAGCTCACTTGATACTATCCCTAATGAGAGTGCGCTCGACACAATTTGCATCCCACAAAACATCACGAGAAGCAGATATAAACTGACTGAAATCCGTATACTCTTACCAAACATATTTTATCCCCACATACGCCAGCCAAGATTTCCATGCGTTACAGTCACTATCGCAGTGATGCACAGAAACGCTGCCAAGTGTAAAACTTGGCAGCGCTAAGCTGAGCTGAGTCTTTAGAAAGTTTCCCAATTGTCATCATCTTGATGATTTTTCGATGATATTTTATTTAGATCCGGTGTCTTCACGACATTTGAAATGGTTCTTGCCGCAGGCTCAGTTGTTTGTAACTCTTTTTGTTTCATTGCAGGCAAACGGAAAATAGAGATTAACTGAGCAAGTTTTGCGACTTGTTCTTCCAAAACATTTGCCGCAACCGCTGACTGTTCAACCAATGACGCGTTTTGCTGTGTGACTTTATCCATCTCTTCAACAGCAATGCTGACTTGTGAAATGCCTTTGCTTTGTTCATCTGAGGCCAACGCAATATGCGACATGATGTCGGTAACACGGGTCACTGACTCGACAATTTTAGTCATTGTCTCACCTGCATCTTCTGCTTGGCGCGCGCCTGTATCCGTTCTTGATACAGAATCTTCGATGAGTGCTTTGATCTCTTTGGCAGCATTTGCACTACGTTGTGCCAGATTACGCACTTCATCGGCAACAACTGCAAACCCACGACCATGCTCCCCAGCGCGAGCAGCTTCAACCGCCGCATTTAGGGCTAATATGTTGGTTTGGAAAGCAATACTATCAATGACAGCCGTGATATCTGAGATTTTTTGCGAGCTTTCTGCAATATTCAGCATGGTATTTACCACGTTGGATACCACTTTCCCGCCCTCTTTCGCAATCGCTGAAGCTTGGCTTGCATATTCGCTTGCTTGGTGAGCGTATTCTGTATTTTGCTTAACCGTCGCCGTCAACTCGCTCATACTTGCCGCGGTTTCTTCTAAACAAGCCACCTGTTGTTGAGTGCGAGCAGAGAGATCATTATTACCCGCAGCAATTTCGCTGGTGCCTTGATAAATAGTCTCACTACCATCTCGAACGCCGCGTACGGTGTTGATCAGCTCTTTTTGCATATGCTCTACGCCACGCGCTAATTCACCAATTTCATTTGTTGCTTTAGTATCAACACTTGGGGTTAAATCACCCGCAGCAAAAGTGGTAATTCGTTGAATTAAAGCTCTTAATGGTTCAATGATGCCTTTGCGTACATAGCGATAACTAAAGAAGCCAATCAGTGCTAATACGATTGATAAAACAATAATCATATAAAGTGATTCGCGATAATTTGCTTCTGCACGTTTCACTTCACTTTGGAAATCTTCCGAAATATCCGCAAAGTAAGCATTAAACTGTTCTTCAAATTTAATTTGATACCCAGATGTACGGTGAGCATAGAATTCATCTAACTGCCCTTTTTGAGCATATTTTCCTAGCTGGATCAGAGCGTCCCGATAAGTTTCATAGGTGGAAAAAAGCTGTTCAAATTTCGTTTTATCATGGCTCGTTTCTGCCATCAGGTTGATATATCGCTGATAAGCAGCATCTGCGGCTTTGAAATTACGCTCTGCCGCTTTAATTAAATCTTCGGCAGAAGCATCATCTTGGTAGGTACGCCCTTCCAATAAAAAAGCATTGACCGAGCGATTTAAATTAGAGCGAGCTTGTAATAAATTAACCCAACTTTCGGTTAATACTTGTCTTTGGCGTTGGAGCGAATTCAAATATTTAATACTGTCACTATTATCCCCAAGTTTATTGAACATCAAACCGCTGGATATTAATTGCAACAGAATAAAGATAACAATGACGGACAAAAGTCCTGATACGATTTTAATTCGGCTATGCATGATGTTTTACTAACATAATGTTATTGTAATTTGGATATCGGTCATAAGGCTAAAAACTTTAGCCATAGTAGATAGAATATTTGAGGCCAAGTTATTACTCGGCCATATTGTCAATCAGTGCCATCTCATCACTGGTTAAAAGCTTTTCTATATCCACTAAAATCAGCATTCTTTCACCGACTGTACCTAGCCCTGTCAGGTACTTAGTAGATAATGTCACCGCAAAATCAGGCGGAGCTGCAATTTGTTCTTCGTTTAAAACCAATACATCGGAAACACCATCAACAACAATTCCAACAACACGATCTTTTAAATTCACCACAATAACGACGGTATTATCGTTATAAGTGACATTTTGATGAGAGAATTTCACGCGCAGGTCAATAATAGGGATAATCACACCTCTTAAATTGGTCACCCCTTTAATAAAGTCTGGCGTATTGGCAATACGAGTCACTTGTTCGTAACCTCGGATTTCCTGTACTTTTAATATTTCAATGCCATATTCTTCTTCACCTAAAGTAAAAATGAGATAACCTTCCCCATTTTTTTCTTCATCAAGTTTATTTAAATCATCATCCAACATTGACATGGTGTTTAGCCTCTATTTAGTGCATAACGGGTTGTGCAATTTGCTGCTTCTTTTTGAGCAGAATGCTGTTATTCATTTGTTGTAGCTCGGCAACATCTAAAATCAGAGCGACCGAGCCATCCCCCATAATGGTGGCGGCGGAAATACCGGGGATTTTTCGGTAATTACTTTCAATATTTTTAACAACGACCTGCTGTTGCCCAATTAACTTATCAACCAACAGTGCAAAACGGTGTCCGGCATGTTGAATAATCAGCACAATACTGTTGGTTAAATCGCGCTCTGCGCCTGTGATGCTAAACACTTGATGCAACTCAACTAATGGCAAATATTCACCACGAACCAATAACATTTTTTCCTCACCAGCAAGGCGATAAATATCTTCTTGGCGTGGTTGCAACGTACTGATAATGGCACTTAAAGGAACAATAAAAACATCCTCTGCAACTTTAACCGACATACCATCGAGGATAGCCAATGTGAGAGGCAGCAAAATGCGAATAATGGTTCCTTTTCCTTCGGTAAAACCAATCTGAATACGGCCCCCCATATCTTGAATATTGCGTTTCACCACATCCATGCCAACGCCGCGTCCAGAAACATCGGTGACCACTTCGGCTGTAGAAAAACCAGGCGCCATAATTAACATGGCTATCTCTTCATTACTCATGCCATCATGAACATTCATGCCTTGGGAGCGTGCTTTCGCCAAAATGCGTTCACGGTTAAGCCCCGCCCCATCGTCACGAACTTCAATACAGATGTTGCCACTTTGATGTGATGCAGATAAGGTCAAAGTCCCTGTTTCCGGTTTACCATTTGCCACACGAACTTCTGGTTTCTCGATACCATGATCGAGGCTATTGCGTACAAGATGGTTAAGTGGATCTACAATCCGTTCAATCAAGCTCTTATCAAGCTCTGTCGCACTTCCTTCCACCTTCAGCTCTATTTTTTTGTTAAGCTTAGTGGCGATATCTCGCACCATTCGAGGGAAACGACTAAATACATAATCCATTGGCATCATGCGGATCGACATAACAGACTCTTGCAACGCTCGCGAGTTGCGCTCTAGCTGCACAATCGAACTCAATAAGTCACCGTATTCGTTATGGTCAAGCTGCTGGCTATGTTGTGTCAGCATGGATTGAATGATCACCAGCTCGCCGACTAAATTAATCAGTTGGTCCACTTTTTCCACGGCAACACGAATACTACTGGAGTCCGCTTTCGCTTTTGCCGGAGGCGCCTTACGTGCTGTTGCCGTTGGTTTCGATTTCGTCGTCTCTTCAGCGTCTGTTTGTGGAGCCTTAGGTTTCATCGCCGCTTCAGCTACTGCCGTGGTAGCAACATCTTCGGCAGGTGACTTGGCAGCTGGCGGTAAATGGGCTAAACAAGTTTGAGCATCAACCACTTGATGTGTAATTTGTGATTCATCGACCACAAAACAGAGCACCCCACAAATATCGTCAATCACGGTATTTGTTCCAAGCCAAGCTTTTAAGCTATCTGCCGTTTTTTCGGTGTCATAAAGTGTGCCAAATAAAGCCAATTCTTCTGCTAATAAATCGACTTCATTGGCTTTTAGCTGACTTAGCGTGATAACAAAGTAATGGGTATATTCATCACTTGCCGCTATTTCAGTTACCGTCGGCTGTTCAATCGGAGTCGGTGCTTGGATTGGAAGTGCCTCAGTGACCACTTCTTCTGCTTTTTGTTCAACGCGGCCAAGCACCTCACAAATATGTTTAAATGCTTCTTCATCAGGTAACGAGTCATTTTTATAAGCCTCAAGTTGTGATGCCATCACATCTTTAGCGTCTAAAAAAACATCAATAATATCTGGCGTTAAAGTCAGTTCATCGTGACGTGCTTTATCGAGCAGGTTTTCCAATGTATGCGTGGTGTTTTGCAACTGTGTGAAACCAAAGGTCGCAGCGCCCCCTTTTATTGAATGGGCACTACGGAAAATGGCATTTAACTGTTCGCTATCTGGGTCGAAAGGATCGAGCTCAAGTAAATGTTGTTCCATATCCCTAAGTAGCTCATCAGCTTCATCGAAAAACGTTTGATAAAACTCGGTAATATCCATGGTTCTTATCCAATTTAGCTTAGGTTTCACTTAACGTTGTAAGTCTGTTTTTAAGTGTCACAACGAAAATTAATTTGAAGGCGTTAATACTGCTGCTGAATGAGTTGCCCCATCCGCCTTTTTTTCTGCATTCTCTATTGATGATGCCTCAGCGTCTTGCTGCGGTTTGTTCAATAGTTCATTCAGTGGCGTTGCACCATCGTATTCATGCAATATCTGTTCAGTCTCAGTTTCATTTAATACAATGATGCTAATACGGCGATTGACTGGCGCTAATCCATTGTTTTTATCCAGATGAATACTGGAAGCCATCCCTACAACACGTAAAATTTTGTCTTGGTTTAATCCCCCAGCGATAAGTTCACGACGCGAAGCATTTGCCCTATCAGCTGATAATTCCCAGTTGTTATAGTTGGCTCCATTCGCATACGGCAGATCATCGGTATGACCTGATATGCTAATTTTGTTTGGAACATCATTGAGTAAAGGTGCTATGGCACGCAAAATGTCGCGCATATGTGGCTCAACATAGGCAGAGCCCACCATAAACATTGGGCGATTTTCACTATCAACAATTTGGATGCGTAAGCCATCATCAATCATGTCGATCAGTAGATGAGGCTTCAGTTCATTTAACCGCGGGTCTTTTAGAATCGCTTGCTCAAGCGATTGCTTTAGTTTTTCAAACCGATAATTGGATTGATCTTCTATTTTGTTATTCGGCTCAGGTAAGATATCCCCATCACGAAACACGATATCTTTCCCCCCGCCCGGAATTGGATTGGTGGCATCACCACTTTTAGTGCCTGAATTAATGGCTGTTTTTAATGGGGTACGAAAATATTCGGCAATCTGTGTCAATTCTTGTGGGCTAGATATGGAAATTAGCCACATCACTAAAAAGAACGCCATCATCGCCGTCATAAAGTCTGCATAGGCAATTTTCCAAGAGCCACCATGTCCATTTTGATGGCTTGCAACGCGCTTTTTGACTCGAATAATATGGGCGTTATTTCCTCTCATTGGCTCATTACTCCTCGCTCTGTGCTTGTGAACGATGACTAATTTTGACTTCGCGAACCTTATCTTCTAGTTCCATGAATGAAGGGCGATCAGCGCTGTACAAGACTTTACGACCAAATTCGACAGCAATTTGAGGGGCATACCCTTGTAACGCGGAAAGGAATGTCACTTTTATACATTCCAACATTTTTAATTGTTCATTGGTGCGTAAACGAATCAATGCAGCCAGCGGTAAAATAAACCCATAAGCCACTAAAATACCAAGGAAAGTACCAACCATCGCATGCGCAATTAATGCGCCTAGTTCACCCGCAGGGCGATCGGCTGATCCCAATGCGTTAACCACACCCAGTACGGCGGCAACGATACCAAAAGCCGGCATTGAATCCCCAACCATATTTAAACCAGAGGCAGGCACCTCACTTTCTTGGCGAAAAGTCTCAAGCTCTTCATCCATCAAGGCTTCAATTTCATGACTTTGTAGATTGCTTGTTACCATTAGGCGTAAATAATCCACAACAAACATCAGCGTTGTTTTATCTTTTAATACACGGGGATATTGCGAGAAAATTTCACTCTCTTGAGGGTTTTCAATGTCTTTTTCAAGCGCCAGTAAACCTTCTTGACGTGATTTATTTAATAACTGAAATAGCAATGCCATCAAATCCATGGACATCGCTTTGTTGTATGAAGAACGGCGGAACACGCGGGGTAACACTTTGCATAAGGCGATAATCGACTTACCACTGTTACCAACAACGAATGCACCGAAACCGGCACCTAGAATAATGACAAATTCAGCAGGTTGGTAAAGTGCCCCTAAGTGGCCACCAAGCATCAGATAGCCGCCGATGACTGTACCTGTAACAATGATATATCCGATGAGTATTAACACAATATTCCCTTCAACTCAGTTATGTAACAGATGGCAGTTAAAGGGAATATTAGGAAGGACAGATAATTTATTATCTGTTTACCACATCAATCCAATTACATTACCGCTTTAGTAATGCCATCCTGTCGATATACCGTAATATCGGCGAGATGTTCGGAAAGTTTACGTTTTTTTATTGCCCGTGATGGCGGCTGGCATAAACTGCAAGTAAAACTATTTTCTGGTATATGAGCATAAGTAATAAATGAGCCATGACAGCAGCTACACACCGAGCTTTGCAACATGCCACTCTCAACGAAACGAACTAGTGTCCATGCGCGTGTTAAAGCTAATAATGGTTCTTCTGATTGCGGTGCGCATTGTTCCAAATATAGACGATAAGCTTTCACAATGGCATCAACACCCTTGCAGTGCCCTGTGTTAATTAAAAACTGATAAGCGTTATAAAACATGGAAGAGTGAATATTTTGTTCCCAAGTCATAAACCAATCAGTTGAAAACGGAAGCATACCCTTTGGTGGTGGGCATCCTCTTAACTCTTTATATAAACGGATTAATCTACCTCGGCTAATTTGGGTCTCACTTTCTAACATTTGGAGACGAGCGCCTAAAGAAATCAGTTCCATCGCAAGGCGAATATCGCTAGCTTCTTTAACAATACTTTTTTCAGTAGTGCTACTCATCATTTTCTCGCTGTTTCATTGTCATGTGCCTTGTGCGTTTGCAACAAGTGAGTTGAAAGTAATATACCTGTATGAATTTGTTGTAATTCATCCACCCTTGAGTCACGTGTTAACTTCTCTATCGTGTCACTATTTTCAAATCTAAATTGGCAGATAAGCTGGTTTGTTTCTGCTAATTTAACTAATTGAGGCAAGGAAAGATCTGCTAATGTAGTCGCCATTGATTCAGAAATACCAAGACGAAACATCGCGGAGGCCTTTTCTTGAGAGATAAGTTTTTGAGCAAGCAGCAGATAGGAAAGATTAATATCGTATATATGCTTCAGAAAATCAGTCGTTGAGGTCATTTTTTTTCCTTTTAAATATTATCTACATCTGTGTGCAAATAGGACAAACATGAAGTTTAAACGTACCGCTATAACCTAATTTTTAATAATAAGAAAAATATACTAGGCGACAGTCTCCATTACCGATTCATGCCACTCATTAAGCGAATACCTATTAAGGAGTATAAAATACGTGAAAGTTAAAACTTAAATTAAATCTATTTCCTAAATACTTACAAAAAATAATGAACCAACTAAAATCTTTATCAAATGTAGGAATTTGCCGATATCAATTTTAGTCGTTATTTATTATGCACCACAAAATTAACTATTCAAGATGCTGATGTTTCTTTTTACCCTATTAGAACGATAATCCGTCGATTCATAAACAATTCTTCATTATAACTATATCTTCTACTTCCATATCTCAAATAACCACGACATATAAGTTTGACATAACCCAAATTGCAACACCTTAGATAACCTTTCTACTTATATTTGTTTAAAAGTCAACTAAAAAGACCAAGCATAATAGACAAAACAGGATATTGATCTATATCAAAGAAAGTTATTGGGAAACTCTTATCTATTTTAGGTAAACGCTCAAATTGAATGAGAAACAGATTTAATTTTATCCATTAAATTTCAATTAATTCAATAAAGTAAATATTATTCATTCAAAATTCCTCAACCTCAATTGTTTGTTTTTTATACTGCAATTCAAATGATGTATTATAAATCCCACTTAATATTTAATAAGTTTCACTAATCAATTAAATGATATTGATTATTATTTACTCTTTCGCTTTACTGGTAATTTTTTCT
Source organism: Providencia sp. PROV119 (assembly GCF_028482435.1). Lineage (NCBI taxonomy): Bacteria > Pseudomonadati > Pseudomonadota > Gammaproteobacteria > Enterobacterales > Morganellaceae > Providencia > Providencia sp. PROV119. Next base: position 6,807 of record NZ_JAMPQL010000017.1, on the reverse strand, counting down.
TAACAAAATACAATTTATTTTTTCAAAAACCGCTATTTTTTTATCTGAGAAATAGCAATATCAATTAATGTTTAAAGAGAAATTCATTATTTACCTCATTTATTCTTTATTGGTTGGGCAATAATTTTACTTTTGGCAATTTGTCATTGGCGTCTATTTTTTTTAATAAAATGATCAACCTACATTTCCAACGTCGCAAATAGTGAGATCAAGAAAATAAATTATTCGGGTTATAAACATTATTTTTCTATTAATTTATTGTTTCAATATTTAGAGATTTAGTTGCATAAAAACATAAAAATTCAAGCATTATCTGATTACTAATTTTCTTTCAGAAAGGTAGAATTTTACTCCCTTTTAGGTAACAATTAGTAACATTAAGTTATAGTTCATAACTGATACTATCTATTTTTATTTTAACAAATTGACTATTTTCAATAATCGACATAAGTAAAATTTCTTAGCAACTGCAAAATGGATCCAGCTATCTCCTCTTTTCATTTCAAAATTTCATTTCAAAAATAAAATAGGATCTAATAGCCAATTTGTTGAATTTATGAGCAAAAATAGAATCTCAAAAATGAGATAAACATCACAATTAGTTTCATACTTTCTGAAAGTTTTCCAATTAATGGGATAGTTTCAAATAATGTCGCTGAATAGAGCTTCATCAAGTTATATAAACTGTTTTAAAAGTAATCACTTAGCTCTTTTCTATCTCACTAGCTTAAAAATTTTTTTTCATTGCCTACCCACCTTGATAAAAAGGCGATAAAGCGCCGAAAAAACCGCCTTAAAACGATAAAAAAGTCCTTGCTTTGACTTTGTTTACAACATTAAACAATTGATTAACTTTATGATAACAAAAATAACAATCGCGACTATTCGAAGATAGTGAGCTATTTTCCACCCCCAAAAAATACCAATATTATCAATAAATTAAATCATTCCTCATATATTAACCATCTCAATAACAAAAAATAACAGATAATAATATTGCTTTTATTCTTTTTATGATGAATTAATTTATACGTTTTCGCTGTCAGAAAGTAAAAATTCAAGATTAATATAACGATAATCCCTACACGAGGTTCCTATGATACCGACAGTGAAGAACGTATTTCTTCTAACTATTGGCTCCTATTCAATGTCATCCAGTCTTAATGCAGCAAACTTAGCAACAACCACTTTTCAAGTTTTAATGACGGTAACCAGCTCCTGCCAAGTGAGTGTTAATTCTGATATCAACTTAGGCTCCGTCAGTTTAAACACTAGCAATCCATCGTCGAAAACCACATTGAGTGTGACCTGCTCGAAAAACATTCCTTTTAGCATTGGGTTGTCACCTTCGGCGCTGAATAGTGGTACGGATGATGGCACAGGCACTTTATCTTCAGTGACTAATTCAATAAGCAACACCGATAAAATTCCTTATCAGCTCAAACAATCATCTGCAACAGGAAGTCATTGGGGAAATACCGCAACATCGTTAACGCAAGGAAATGGAATTTCCGGAACGGGCAATGGAGAGGTGCAAAATTTTACAGTTTATGCGGTAGTGACAAACACTAATTTCACGCCAGATACCTATTCTGACGTTGTCACTGTTAACGTCAATTATTAAGGCTTCGTCATTTCAAAATCACTATAAGGAAGATCAAACGAATGGCATGCAGACTTTCACCATTATTTATCTGTTCATTCATCTGGTTATTCTACTCAAGCCAGCTTTATGGAGGTGGGTTACAAGTCACACCTGTCACACTGACATTTAATCCCCAACAGAATTCCGCAGGAATTTGGCTAAGTAATAATGGAAAAGAGCCGATACAAGCGCAAGTGAGGACATTTCTCTGGTATCAAAAAAATTCAAGCAATGAGCTAGTGGCTACCAGAGACATTATTATCAGTCCTCCTATGATCAAACTGAACCCCAATGAACAACAATTAGTCAGAGTGATCCGGAACAACAATATAATGGGGAGTGAAGAACTAGCCTATCGCCTTTCAATAAATGAGTTGCCTACCGGGCAGAATAGCAGCAATAAATTACAATTTGTTTTGCATTATTCACTGCCTATTTTTGTACAACCCTTAAATATGCCAAGTGCTACCGTTTTCTTAGAATGGCAGCTCATAAAACATCCATTTAAAAACACCCTGATTGTACATAACAATGGCAATAGCCATGCCCAACTATCCAATATTCACTTCATTGACTGCAAAGGAAAACATACGATCATCAATTCCGGCTTGTTAGGATACGTATTGCCGCGCTCAACGATGCAATGGGAAGTAACACTGCCCGAAGTTTGCTCCAAACCAAACAATACAATAAAAGCTTTGATCAATGGTGAACAGCAAACCTACCCTATTTAATATTTGTTACCTGCATTTATTAGCAGAAATTTCCCTGCTATTTGCTGCTTTTTATCCTATTTTGGTTACCGCTCAGCTAAATGCTTACCCAACTTCCTTTGAACATTTGATTGATGATACTTCATCGCTACCCGGCACTGAGCTTTATCTTGAGGTCATCATTAATCAAACGCATTTTGGTATTGCTCGCTTTGGTTACCAAGATGACACACTGTGGGTAAGTGCTGAAACATTAAAACAATTACATTTCAATCTCCCCACACAACATAAAAGCCTTATCGGCTTGCATGAACTAACCGAGATTAGTTATCGCTATCATGCCGATCAGCAGAGATTGATTATTGACGCCCCACTTTCATTATTAACTCTTAACGCTACCACTATTGACTTAATAGCGTCAGAACAAGTGCAAGCTCACGCCTCAAAAGGCGCTTTATTAAATTATGATTTGCATCTAGCGAAAAATATCACCAATTCATTAAGCAGTTTTTCTGAATTACGATTATTTAATCCATTTGGCCTATTGAGTACGACACAGCAAAGCCACAATACACTGGGACACCCTGAATTATCCTCCTCATTGACGCGCATAGATACTGCTTGGCGCTCCTCATTTGAAGACAAACACCTATTTTTGAATTTAGGGGATACCGTCACTCGTGCTTTAACATGGTCACGCGCCACACGGATTGCAGGGTTACAAATAGCTACTGATTTTTCCTTACAGCCATATATGCCAACTGCACCATTGACGACTTTTTATGGTTCGGCAACGGTGCCATCAAACGTGGAATTATATATTGATGGTATTAAACGCTATAGCGGTGAAGTGCCAATCGGTCATTTTGCATTAAATAGCTTACCGACGGTCAGTGGTGAAGGAAAAGCGCAAATTGTGTTAACTGATTCATTAGGTAGAGCCACGACTCAGAATATTTCATTTTATAATGACCAAACATTATTACGTGAGGGGCTTGTTGATTGGTCAGCTGAAATTGGCTTTATACGTGAAAATTATGCTATTCGCTCATTTGATTATGCTAGCAAGCCCGTTATAAGCACAACGGTTCGTTATGGGGAAAAAAATTACTTAACAACCGGCACTCATGCCGAATTGGCAACCGATTTGTTCAATTTGGGGATTGAAAGTCATTGGATACCACAAATAGGAGGAGGAACACTTTCAACCGCTATCGCGATAAGCACTGACTCTCGCACTCCAGGTTGGCTCTATTATGCGGGTTATCATTGGGCTAATAATCTCATTAATTTCAGCGCCTCAACCACCATAACCACACCTCAGTATCATGATATTGCAACAAATTATTCTGCGCCACCATTGGCGTTTAAGGGTAATGCTGTTTTTGGCTATAATTCGGAATATCTTGGTAGTTTTAGCCTGTCCTATTTTGGCTTTCGCCCCCATAATGACCCGACAATAGGTTATTTGGGTGCTCATTGGTACAAACCTATTAACGATACACTATCTATTAGCGCCAGTATTAATAAAAAACTTACCGATGATAAAGAAAGCATTATATACCTAGCAGCCACAATGCTACTCGGGAATAAGCAAAGCATTCGCATCACGAGCCAAAAAAATCAGAATGCTCAAACGTACCAGATAAATGCAAACCAATCGGCCCCTTCAGAGGGAGGGTTAGGCTGGAATATTACGGCAAGCAAGCAGGATAGTGAAAATAATCACCAAATCGATATTAATTATTTTACCGATAAAATACATCTTAGCTCAGGGTTTAATAACCTAAACCAAACCCACTCACAGTATATTGGTGCAAGTGGTGCTATCGCCGCGGCTAATAATCACTTTTTTATTTCAAAGCCAATTATGAATAGCTTCGCCATTGTATCAACAAATGGTATCGGCAACCTTCCTATTCGGTTAGAAAATAGCGTTATCGGTACAACAAATCATGATGGGTTACTTTTAATTCCTTCACTTAATAGTTACCAGCGAAATGTGCTAACGTTAGATCCAACTCATTTACCTGCCAATATTCAAGTTAAACAGACCCAAATAGACGTTATCCCCAAATATCATTCAGGTGTTCTCGCTAAATTTGATTTAATTAAAACGCACCCTGCATTAGTGATCCTCGCTGACCTAAATGGTGTGCTATTACCCGAGGGAAGCCAAGTTGCATTAAATGGCCAAAAAGAGAATTTAGTGACAGTGGGATACGATGGCATAGCCTATTTCGATACCTTAAAAACTGACAACCATCTGCTGATCCATTACCTCAAAGGAGAATGTACTGTCACATTTACCTATCCAAACACCGATGAGCTTATTCCTCAGATTGGCCCATTACACTGCCATCCTGAGTCATCCCCTTATTTAGATTAAAATCCGTCAACCAAGGATCAAATAATGTCTATTCACATTACCAACAAATACAAAACGCTGAGCTTATTATTCACTTTCTTTGCAATATTTCTCAATCAACCTCGCCCCGCTTATGGCTTAACTTGCTCCATTTTAAATATCGACACACTTAATTTCGGCAACATCATGCCCTTAACTAATAATACTGCAACTACCTCACTCACTATTCACTATAGTTGTACGAAGGAGTTACTCGATACGTTTCTTGGCGCCACACTATGTTTAAATATAGGTAATTCCAGTACCTCTAGCCAAATCGTTTCTCGGCAAATGTCCCCCATTGGAATAAATGCCCCCATAAGCTATCAGTTATATCAAAATGCAAATTATAGTCTTATTTGGGGGAGCCAATATATTTCTGACACTAGCCCTGTCATGATCAAACTGAATATCGGTCAAGGGTCAACGCCAACAACAGGTTCGGTGACCGTTTATGCCCAATTATCGCTCAATCCATCAACCGTGATCCCTGCCACTTATATTGATACCTATACCTCATTGACTGCTAGCTCAACTTTAAATATCGGTCTGCTCAGTACGCCAAATAGTTGCGGTTCCATTATTGGCCCCACTTTTCCTTTTACTGTGACAACCACAGTTAATAAGCAATGCATTGTTTCCGCCAGCGGCGATATTCATCTCGGTAATGTCAAAAGCCAGACAACCAACACCACAGCTAATGGTAATATTTCTGTTACCTGTACAAATACAACCCCTTTTAGTATCGGTTTACTACCTTCAAATAATAATTTGCAAGGTGCAGGTTTCTTGCAAAGTCCAACAACAACCGATCAAATACCTTATCAACTTAGCTCAACACCAGGACCCAATGGGATAATATGGGGTAACAACCTCGTTAATTTGGTTTCTGATATAGGCTCTGGTATCGCTAAGCTTTACCCCGTGTATGTCACTGTTCCTTCTGCTAACTACCAACCCGGAAATTACAGCGATACCGTGACAGTTAATGTCAGCTATTAGTTTTATGGCAAAACAGAGTTAGTTAGATATCATCAAGATATTCCTATTTTGATAAGAGCTTAGAGCTTGTTCTAATTCATTTTCCCATATCATATGCTTTAAAATTCATTAAGTAATAAATAAGGTGTGAAAATAAAATATAAAATTCATCAATATCTTTTAATTAAGGCAATCGCCCTATGAGTACAAAATTCCACGCTGGGAATGATCTTTGAAGATTTGCTTATTAAATAATGCATGTAACTATTTGTTATTATAGATAAAAATTAAAACAATCAGAATAATTGTTTTATAGGATATACTTTTTTAGCATTAAAATTTACAACTAACAGACTTTGTCCTCTACTTAACAAGTATTCTAAGTGTAAGATTTTTTATCATTGTAAAACAATGAGTTAAAGAAATTAAACGTTAGGAATTTTCTGGAACGTTTTTTCGCTCAATGTACATAGATTTTTTCTAATATTTTCGATAGTTAAGCGTTTTTCATCAAAATAACGAACAAAAACGAAAACATTTTATACTACTTAAATACTAAAAATGGCAAAACGAAAGCAATAAATATCGATATGACAATTATTTTACGCTGAGTCACTTATCCTAGGCCGTTCGGATTATTCCGATACATTTACATCCCCACCCTCGGCATATATTATTTTCCTAACCGAAATCACCATGCGCATAGGCTGATATTAATGATATTGAGCAAGGAATATATTGCTCTTATTGCAATAAACCATCGTTATTAATCACCTGACTTATTATTATAGCTCAGGATAATAAAAGGACATATTATGCCAACTCCATGTTATATCTCTATCGAAGGAAAAACGCAGGGCAACATCACTGCGGGAGCATTTACCCCTGAATCGGTCGGTAACATCTATGTAGAAGGTCATGAAGACCAAATGCTGGTACAAGAGTTTTCCCACATTGTGACCGTACCAACTGACCCACAATCCGGTCAGCCTTCAGGCCAACGTGCTCACAAGCCATTCCGTTTTACGGTGGCATTAAACAAAGCGGTACCACTGCTGTAT
>NZ_JAMPQL010000016.1:0-9607 GCF_028482435.1 Providencia sp. PROV119 | reverse complement strand
TACGCAGCTGCTCGAAGTGTCACTCTCTTACCGTAAGGTGGACTGGGAGCACACCGTAGCAGGCACTTCTGGTGCTGATGACTGGCGCGCACCGCTGGAAGCGTAATCGCTTCACTCGACGAGCCTACATAGGCTCGTCTTTCTCTATTTAATGTCATGACGCCTACCCGTTAATTCGGAGCCTATTTATGTTCTCAAAAGACCCCAAAAAACCATCTATAGATCCGATAGCCTCGATTCAAGACGAAGTCATCAATCAAGCTAAAGATGCCTTAATTTCTCAAGCGTCCGCCAAAACTCAACAAGCCATTAATGCGGCGCAAACAGCGTTATCTGTAGCCTCTAATATGACCTCACGCCTTAATGGTGTTTCTGCTGCACTCACACCCGGCGGTGGGTTTACTGGTGGACTACAAGGAGCAATATCTTCAGAAACAGGCGCTTATAGTGAGATGGCTGATAAAGCACAATCCACACTTCTCAGTGCTCTAGGACTCAACCCTGATCCAAGTGGATTAGTATTTACCTGTGAAATCGGATTATTACCTCCAGGAACATTACAAGTTACCGATTTTTCATTAACGGAAGGGCTTTCTTCACTCTTTAGCTTGAGCATTAATGCCGTCAGCCTACTCCCAGTGATAGATTTCCAAGAACATCTTGGTCAAGTTTCATCACTTACCGTCAAACGTGACGGTAAAGTTGTGCGTACCGTAAAAGGTATTCTTGCAGGGGCTGCTCAAGGTAATACCGATGGAGTGAAAACGTGGTATCATTTTGATATTCGTCCTGAAATGTGGATCATGACCCTCAACCAAGACAGTCGTATTTTCCAAGACCAAAACGCCCCCACCATTTTAAAAACCTTATTAGACGAAGCGCACGTCAAATCAGACTGTCTTTTTTACCGTGAAGCTTTACATCCGGTACGGACCTACACCACACAAAAACGGGAATCCGCTTATGACTTTTGGTGTCGCTTAGCCTTTGAAGAAGGGATTAACTTCTGGTTTGAAGATGAAGAGATGTTCTATAGCGATGAACATATGGGAATGACCGCGGGGATCCACCTCACCTACAACCCACAAGCCGATACCGATATAACGGATAGAACCGTTTCAACATGGCAATACGGTGAATATCTATGCTCAGATGAGACGATCCAAAAAGATAATAATTATGTTCGACCTTCCTACCCTCTGATGCATAAAGGGAAATTAGAAAAAGGTGGGCAACATAGTGTGTTTGAAAGTTATGGTCGTTTCCAATTAGATGCGGAAGGCGAACCTTTAACAAAGGTCCGATTTGAGCAATTACGTAGCGGTAGTCGCATGGGGAATGCCACGACTAACTGTTTTGCCTTACGTCCGGGAAAAATTTTCACCTTACAAAATCACCCAAATGCGCTGATGAATGACAGTTGGCAAGTCATCACTGTCACTCACCATGGCGTACAACCACTCGCCGATAACGGGGGTGGTGACGGAACTCAACTAAGTAATAGCGTTACATTTATACCTGGCCGTGAAGAATGGCGCCCGCCTCATCATTACAAACCAACTGCCGATGGTGATGAATTAGCCACCGTAGTTGGTCCTCCAGGAGAAGAAATTTACGTCAACGAATATGGTGCCGTTAAAGTCCATTTCCATTGGGATCGCTATGGTAAGCCTGATCATGGCGCCTCCTGTTGGGTGCGTGTTGCTATGGGATGGAGTGGCAATGGCTACGGTTTTTCTGCCGTACCTCGTATTGGCACTATTGTGCAGATAAGCTACTTAAACGGGGATATTGACCGCCCCATTATCACGGGATGTACCTACGATGGGCGTAATGCACCACCAATAAAATTTCCTGAAAATAAAACGCGTACGACCTTCCGTACGAAAACCCATAAAGGAAAAGGTTTTAACGAGCTACGTTTTGAAGATGAGGATGGCAAGCAGGAAGTGTTTATTCATGCCCAAAAGGACATGAATACGAAAGTGCTCAATGACCGTACTACCCATGTATTACATGACCATATGGAAGTGGTTGATAACGACCAAGCGATGCTGGTGAAAGGCAATCGCACTGAAAGCATTAATAAAGACAATACAGAGACTGTTGGGCAAAGTAAAACTATCAATGTTACCAATCAGTTATCCATTAATGTCGGTGATGTCATTGAACTCCGCTGTGGAGCCAGCGTGTTGCGGATGGATAGTGCAGGCCATGTCACAATTAATGGACATAAGTTTAATTTTGAAGCATCCGGACCTGTACAAATTACCGGTAAAGATGTGGACTTAAACTAGAGGATAAGAAATGGAATTTCGTAATCTTACGCCTTTTTCAGTTCTTAATTATAAAATGCTCAATGTGGAAGATATTGAGCACCATGTAATTGCTATGAAGGTTGGGTACGCTCTGGTCCCAACAGAAAATAAAGGGGAATATGTTCCTTCTTTACTGACTGATTTAAATTTTGAGTTTGAAGATCAATTTATTAGTAAACCAAACAGTTCATCTGTTCTCGTAGAAAGTGACTTAGCCCCCTTCAAACCTCATTGTGATGTACTAATCAATGGCATAGCGTATGCACCAGACAACACGCCCGCTGAATCCATTACTGTCTCTTTTACCATGACAAGCCGAGATAATAAGGTACTAATTGAAAAATCCCTACGCTGTTTTGGGGCTCGTCAGTTTGTACTCGATGAAAAGTCAGGTGAATGGAAGTTAACTTCTCCTTCTCCCATACGGCAATTGCCGATTGATTATCGTTATGCATTTGGTGGTGAATGTAAGGTCTATGAAAATGAAAAACTGGCTAAGCCTATTCCCGATGAAGCGTTATTTCCTGAGGCGCTACGTGCTGAGCATCCTGAAAAGGATTTCGCACCGATAGCACACAGTACCTATGAATACAATCCGCTAGGACAAGGATTTATCACACCATGGTATCAACAATCTAAAGAAATCACTGTACTTCCTGCCCCACAAATCGAATCATTAGAATATCCAATCACCACTGAATGGTTGACGTCACAATTAAATAATGAGTTGCAACAAAATCCTGTCGCTGGATTTGGGGCGATTGGTCGAGCATGGTTGCCTCGGCGCTTGCTTGCTGGAACCTATGATGAAACTTGGTTAAACCAACGTCATCCTTATCTCCCCAGTGATTTTGATTTTGGTTATTGGAACTGTGCACCAATCGACCAACAAATTACTTACCCAAAAACTGATTTTTCACTAATACTCAAAAATTTAACACCAAGTGGTGAACTCAACACAACATTACCGGGACATCGGCCTTTTGTTTTATTGCGCATGTTAAATGGCCTTTTTATCCCTCTACATCTCAATTTAGATACGCTGTTAATTGATACTGAGAAATTACAACTGTCCTTAACCTATCGCTTAATGTTTGAAGCTGATTTACCTATACGTGTATGTGAAGCTCGATTTGAAATGGATCCAAATGCCCCATTAGTTCGTCTTGCTGAAACTCAAGAGGAGTTGAACCATGGCTGATAATTATTTAGCTCGCCAACAAGGTGAATGGTTGGTGATTAGCTTAACCCCTGATGTCTGTAAAACGCCTATGGGTTCATCAACACCGCCAATTCCATACCCTGTTATTGCAAAATTAGAAACTGCAGTCTCTGTGGTGCCATCCGTCAAAGCCAATGGTCATCCTGTTGTTGTTTACGATCAAAGCTATATTCCAACCACTTTAGGTGATGCGCCAGGAGTAGCTAATGGTGTGAAAAGTGGTACTGTCGGCGGCAAATGCTATCCCATCGAGCATTCAAAGAGTGTTCGAGTAGGAAAAAAACCTATATTGCGTCATGACGATAAATTTTGGATGAATGGGAAATAGGGATAATAAATGTCTAATCACCAAGATAATGTAGATGCAATGCTCGTAATTGGTTCGAGCCCACTAGCTAAGCCATACCCACCATTTGAGCAAGTCAAAGATAAAGTTGCTGATTGGAGGTTATACAGTAATGCCAGATTTGATGACACTAGCGAACGCCTTATTTATATCGAATTTGACGATAGCTCATATAATATAATTTCAACAGGAAAATATTCACATGAAGAATATGAAATTTTTCGCCAGCAAAACCCTTCACTCAATTTACCTGAATTAAATTCGGATGAGAAAGGTTACCCTGAATCTGGGTTTATTAGCAGCCGAGAGGACGAAATTAAGAAACATTCCAACATTTCTGCAAATGGTAATACTCAAGGTGTCATTACACACCAAGCAAAACCTTCCTCTGCCCCTGTAGAAAATGCTAATCCCATTGTTAAGACAGAAACACCCGCAGAAAAAAAAATGTCAACACGGCATCCAGTCTCTTTATTGACAGCTGAAGAGGCTGAAAATGTCCGTCAGTGGGCTGAAGAACGAAAACAAGATTTAACCAAATGGGCAACTCAAACTAGTCACGAAGTATCAGCAGCTATTGACTCTCCTTTTGAAGGATTAAGCGGTGCTCTCAAAGAAACATGGAATGTGGTACCTGATGTACTCGACCTAGCTTATACTGGAGCTCAAATTATTGAAATTACAGGGAGTGTTCTTGGCTCAAAAATTGCTGGACTATTCAATGCTAAGTGGCAAAAGCAACTGGAAGATCATGCTCAGTTAGTTCGAGATCAATTTGGTGAATCTCCATTTGATGCTATTCGATTTACAGAATTGTCAGATGCAGAAAAAGGCGGTGCATTTCTGATGATGTTCACCCCAGTTGGTTTGGTAAAAAAAGCTGGAAAAAAATTGGGGAAAGAGCTCACTCAAGAAGCGGCTGAGATTATCGGCAAGACTTCGCGAAAAACATCTAATGAAGTAGCAGATATTGCTAATAAAGCACCATCTTCTGGCGGAACAGTTAAACCAAATACGAACTCGCCATCAAATAAAACCTCCGATACTCCATCAACTAAAGTCAACGAAGACACAAAAAAAACCCAAAAAAATCAAGATGGAAAAGGAAACGATACTGATAAAGTAAATACCTGTGGTGACCCCGTCGATATAGTGAGAGGCGATCTCATTCAAGCATGGTCAGTCATTAATATTCCGGGTCTATTACCTATCGAACTAACGCGAACCTATTACTCTACTCAATCCCCCAATGGTATTTTTGGAAAGAAATGGGCAGATAACTGGTCAATGTATCTGCTAATCAATGACAACACAATAGACTTTCAAGACCCTGAGGGGAGCTTATATACTTTTACCGCTCCTAACGATGAAGTGCGCTCCCGAAACTTACGAGCTCCACATTATCTACTATTGGGTAATAAACAAACAGGGCTACAAATACAAGATAATCGCCGTCAACGTATCTATCACTTTGATACATTATCTTTATCTTGTCGTCGATTAGTTAAAATCACTAATTTGCAAGGAATTGCACTACACTTTCATTACGATGATAAACAGCAACTCAGCCACATTTTACGTGATGATGGTTTTTTGGTTCGACTCCATTATCAACACAACCAACTAACTCATATCAATTATGAGCATGCTCAGCAAATACAACGGTTAGTTACGTGTCAATATGATAATCATGGTTATTTAAGTGAATGTGATGCTTTCCAACAAAACCACTTATGGCACACTTATACACCTGAAGGTTGGATGACCTCATGGCGAGATACAGATCAAACAGAACTCACTATTCGTTATGATAAACAAGGACGGGTCATTCAAACTCATTCAGATAGTGGGTATTGGTGCGATCGTTTCTTATATGATGACACATTACAGATTAACACTTATATAGACGGTGAAGGAGGTCATTACCGCTATTATTACAATGAAGATCAATTGGTCGTGCGTACCCTTGACCCTTTAGGTCGAGAAACTCGCACACAGTGGCGTGATTTTCAAAAGATCAGTGAAACCAATGATACTGGTGAGACTACACACTATATCTACCATGTCGATGGGTTACTGGCACAGATTCACCTACCAGATAAACGTAAAGTGGGTTATGAATATAATGATAATGGACAACTCACTCGTTACATTGCCCCAACAGGCGACGAATGGCAGCTAAGCTATGATACGCAAGGAAACCTAACAGCCATCATCGACCCACAAGGTCAAATACTAACTTACGAATATAGCCAACACGGCGAACTGCTCAAAGCCATTTCTCCCGATGGTGCACAGTGGCAATATGAATACAACGCCGCACATCAACTGATTAAGAGCACTAACCCATACCAAAATAGCACTGAATATCAGTTTGATGAACTCGGTCGCTTACAAGCTTATACCGATGCACTCAAGCACACTACCCGCTACCGTTATAGTCAAGAGCATGACGGCGTTAACGGCAGTGTCAGCGATGTATTATTACCTGATGGCACCCATCAACACATTGAATATGACAGCGAGCGCCGCATTGTTGCGGTCACCGACGGTGAAGGTCGCACTACCCGCTATCGGTATGGCCCGTTTGATTTGCTCATGGCAATGGTACGCCCCGATGGCAGCGAAATTCATTTTGAATATGACGCATTAACTCGTCTGAAAAAAGTGATAAGCTCACTCGGTGAAACATATACCTATGAGCGTGATGCGGCTGGGCAAATCATTCGAGAAACCGATTTTACTGGACGCGTACTTGAATATCGTTACGACCGCTTAGGCCGACGCATTGCCACCCGTTACCCCGATAACCACGAGCTTCGCTGGCGCTATGCCTCCTCGGGGGTCATCATTGAACAAAGTGAATGGGTCGACGATGGCATTAACACGCAATGCCTCTCCACCACCACCTATGAATACGATACCCATTTACGCCTCGTGAAAGCCACTAACCCCGATTCCGTGGTCGAGTTCGAATACAATGCCCACGGCCAGTTAACCTGCGAACGCATTAATGGCCGTGAGGTACACCATCAATGGGATGAAGCTACACATACCCTCACCCAAACGCGCTTTGGTGAACGTGAACTCCATTACGCTTTCGGTCAATTGGGGGAATTAACTTCCCTACAAGTGGGTCAGCATGCCCCCTTACGCTTTAGCTACAATGCCGTGGGACAAGAATATTTACGCCGCAGTGACGCCGGCTTTGTGAACTCCAGTCACTACAATGCAGCCGGTTTATTAGCACACCAACGGGCTGGACGCGGCTCCGAGAACTTCTTACGTGCCATGCAAGAAGCGCCGCATTTGCCTCCGGTCTGCACCGATGTGCACCGGTCATTCCACTATGACCGCGCCCATAATGTCGTGGGTATTGAAGATACGCGTTGGCAGCGAACCCAATACCGTTATAACGCCAATGACCAAATCACAGAAACCCAATACAGTAATCAGCACCGTAGCCAATACGAGCGTTTTCAGTACGACGCTAACTTAAACCTGATTGAACACACTGTCGTGCCTGAAGGCGCTCAAGTGGCTCTCCATCAGTTATCCCAACAGCAACAAGCCGGACGCGTTATTCGCCGTGGGTTACCTCGTGGTTATCAAGACTACCATTACGATGTGAATGGGCGATTGGCTAAGAAAGTGGTACATCAACACGGCTATCGCCCTCAAGAGTGGCGCTATCTGTGGAACACCCAAAACCAACTTATCACTTGCTTTACCCCCAGTGGCGATGTCTGGCGTTACACCTACGATGCCTTTGGGCGGCGGCTCAGTAAAACTAAAACGGTGGATAGCGAAAAACTCAATGCGCATCCCGCCTTCCCCGTGTTAAAACCTCGTGTGACCGCGTGGCACTACTTGTGGTCCGGTGACCAAATGGTGGAAGAGGCCCCCGTCTATGCCGACGGAACTGTGGCATATGATGCGGGTATTCAATGGCTCTATCAGCCGGGGGCCATCACCCCTACTGCTCGCTATCAAAATGGCAAATTGCACTATGTGGTCACTGACCATCAAGGTACACCCCGAGAGATTTTTACTGAAAAAGGGATAGCCAGTTGGGCAGGACGCCTCAATACGTGGGGGCAAATGGCATTTTGGCAGTCTCAAGACGGTCGAGCCGACAATGACCCAAATTATACCGAATGCCATTTTCGTTTTGCCGGGCAATATGAAGACCGCGAAACGGGCTTGTATTATAACCGCTTTCGGTACTATGATAAGGACAGCGGGCAGTATATTTCACCAGATCCGATAGGGCTATTGGGTGGGTTGAATCCGTATGGGTATGTGCACTGTCCGACAGGGTTTATAGACCCGTTGGGTCTTAGTGGCATGTTCACAGGATCTACTTTTACAGGTCCTTCCAATATTACTTATACTGTCTATCAACAACCTATTGACTGGGACTTAAAAGTTAATACGCGAGATGGTGTAAAAACGAATCTTCAAATCGTCCTCGAAGATGGCCGAAGTCCTATGGTGGTGAAAAATGGTAAATATGAAATCGTGAGTTTACATCACTCCAAACAAAATGGCTTAGGGCCTTTATTTGAGTTATCAACACCAACGCATGAACAATATAGATATAGTAATGCATTACATCCACATTTACCGGATGCTCATCCTATAAATCCGGTAGATCGTAATCTTTTTGATGCTGATAGAAAAGCTTACTGGAAGCAAAGAGCTGAAGAAGAAGTCAATCGTAGAAAGCTGATCGATTGCTGTAAAAAAGGAAGGTAAATGTTAACACCTAAATTGGTTGATTATTTTAAAAGTAAAAATTGGTGGTTTGAAGAACCTTCAAATGAATACCGCGATGCTTTGTTAAGTATTAATGTTGATATTGACTCTGATTTTGCACAGTTTTATTTACATGTTGAAGATTGCCCAACATTTTTAGGCCGAAATAGAGAGATTTATCAAATTGGTTGGTTTTTAATTAATAGTAATAGTTATCCATTAAGTATTGAAAGAACCCACAAAGCGTTAAAAATGCCAGAAGAATATCTGCCATTAGATAATTTTGAAGGTGAATACGGTTATTTTTATAATCAGAAAACTGGTGAAGTTATTGGATTAGGCTTGGGCAAAGAAATTCATGACTTTATGGCTGGGATACTTAAACCACAATGGCCTAGTTTTAATGATTTTTTAGAGTTCTTCTTTGATATTTAAACTAAATGGCCAGAAGATCTTTCAAACTTCTGGCTTCTTCGTTTTTAAGAGCAGCTCAGTTTAACCTTTAGCCGCTGATATACTCAGCCATCAGCTCGCGCATCGTATGTTTGATAGCACTGAGTTGCGCTTGCTGCTGTTGGTTCTGCTGCTTCATCGCTCGAATGTCTTCGCTGTCGGGGATTAACACCAAACAGCCGTTTAAAATCTTTACCGTAAAAGTGAAGCCTATCTCAAAACCCGCGGCTTTTAGCCATTGCCCTTTAAGGTGTATCGCCGGCGGTGGGCTGGCTTTACTGCCGTTCGGGGTATCCACTCCCCTTAAAATAAGACAGCGATAATTAGATTTTCTGTCCTAAAAATTGCAGAGGTCATAATGAAAAAAGCCCATTTTACTGAAACTCAGATCGTTAATATTTTAAAACTTGCTGATTCTGGTATGAAAGTGGACGATATTTGCCGCCAAAATGGGATTAGTAACGCCACTTATTATAATTGGAAATCAAAGTATGGCGGGATGGAAGCTAA
>NZ_JAMPQL010000015.1:0-151253 GCF_028482435.1 Providencia sp. PROV119 | reverse complement strand
GGGGCACGATGTTGAGCCGGTGGATTTTCGCGATTATATTCTGACGGTTGAGCGAAAGGATGTAAAACCTACGTATGTAAGCTTACGCGGTAAATCAGTTGAAGAAAAACTCAAGGCTCGTGGATATGATGATGTTATTATTAATGAGAATGGTGGATTAGACTATTCGAAAAGCAAGGCATTATATCATAATCCTGATAGATTGAAGCCAGATGGTACTCCAGTTGAGCCTATAGTAAAAATTAAGTATACAGGGAATTATCCTGATGATTTTGAAGCGGCAAATATGGCTGGATTTGGACAAAAATCCACACCTATGTTAGATGGGGAACGTTATCTTTGGCACCACCTAGATGATTATGATCCAATTACTAATGAAGGTACTATGCAGCTAGTTGTTTCGGATTCACATAATGGGATTCAGCATAAAGGTGGAGTGAGCCAATTCAAGGACACAAATAATGTTAGTGAATATCCATTTAGATTACCCAATAAATAAGGAGCCAATTATATGACAATAGAATTAGTGTTTCCTGAAAAAAGCTTATCTAATGATGAGTTAAATCAATTTGAATTGTTGTTTATAGCTAAATTGCCAGAAGCATTTAAGCGACACTATCTTACCATTAATGGTGGCTTTATTGGTGAAGATTCCAATATAAATTCTTATTTTGGAGGTTTTAACCCTATAAAGTATGGAAAGTTACCTATTGAAAAGCTTATTGAGGATATTGGTGATTTGGATGTAATACTGAATAATAAATCAGTACACTATGAGCAGGGAAGTTTTATACCCTTTGGTTATGATAATGGGGGAAATACCTTGCTTTTATCCCTTAAGAAAGATAGTTATGGCGAAGTTTACTTTCACTCTTATGATGGTTTATTCCAAAAGGAATATAGTAATTTTGAATCTTTTTTGAATGATGTATTTGGAAATGATTATTATTAAGATATATAAAAATAAACTAGTGTCGTAGAATTTTCACTTTATAAATGACTAACTCAGATATGATTCTTTTATAGATTACCAGTCTAGTAAAATATTTTATCATTTGATAAAAAACATTTTTCGTTGACGTTTTAGAAAAAGGTCGAACAGATTTTAGTGAAACTGTATCAGGAGAAATATCTTAATGCGTAGCACCGTAAACAGCAGAAAAATCATTTTAAAAAATGATACGACGAATACTGGTGGTACGGTGCTGACTGCTTCTTCTCTCGCCAAGCAAACTCAAGGCGTAGCTTGTGTGGGTGACTCTGTTTATTGCCCTTCGTGCAAAAAAACAGGCACTATTGTTGAAGGTGATAGCTTAATGAAAATTAATGGTATCCCTGTCGCGTTAGAGGGGTATAAAGTCGTTTGTGGATGTTCTGGAGGGTGCGTGCTTGTCGCGTTAGGTTAAATTATAGTTCGATATCAGTGCTTAGGAAAAAATAAAGTCTAGGTAATGACCACCTTTACGAATATTCGCAAAGGTGGCTAAATGATATTATTCAGTTTGATTTATGCTCTAACTCATCAATATAATCCGCATACCACTGCATCATTTCCCTTCTTCCTTCCAAATACTGACCATGATTATAGGTTCCACGAATGGAATTTTTATCTTTATGCACCAATTGAGTTTCAATCCAAGTGCTGTTAAACCCTTTTTCATGCAGGATCGTACTCATAGTGTGGCGGAAACCATGCCACGTTGCTTTACTATTATACCCCATTCGTTTTAATACCATATTGGCTTCATCACGTATAACGCGGGCGTCAGCAAGAGAAATATCAGGGCAAACACCAATCGATAATTATTTCTTTTTGCTCGTAAAGCAATCAGTAACGGCAACTATTAGGTTTGCTCGGAGTACGCTTACCAGAAGCCTTATGTTCTTTGTTTTAGGCTCATATCTGTCGGGAGTGGTACACTATAAAATGGTCTTTAAATTATATCGAACAAGCTATGCTTAAATATCAAATATCGTATTGAGTTTGTTTAGGTGGAATAGAAGATAACTTAATCATTATGAGGAACTAAACTAACTGAGGAGACCACTGTAGAAGTGAAAGTGGTGCCCGGACTCGGAATCGAACCAAGGACACGGGGATTTTCAATCCCCTAGTTAAAAAGCTTGATGTAATTCACTAATGTAATTATTTTTTTTGACTTCTCACCCAGAGTATGCTGAGTGAGAAAATGACCAGAATTGTTCCAATTATATCAACAAAAGGCGGAGCCGGAAAGTCAACCAAAGCCAGCAATATTGCGGGTTTTTGTGCTGATGCAGGGTTAAAAACCCTGTTGATCGACGGCGATCATTCCCAGCCGACAGCCAGCAGTCTGTTTAAACTTGAATATGAAGCACCAAACGGCTTGTTTGAGTTGTTAATGCAACTGACCGATCTTTCCCGGCCGGATACCATCATATCACGCTCCGTTATCCCTAATCTGGATATCATCATTTCTAACGATCCGCATGATCGTCTCCCTGCGGCTATATTGCATGCACCTGACGGCAGAATGCGTCTGCGTAATATTCTGCAACATCCGTTATTCGCTTCTTACGATGTTATTATCATTGATTCAAAAGGCGCGGCTTCGGTGATGCTGGAAACCATTTTGTTAGCTGCCACCGATTATGCTGTCGGGATAATCAAACCTATTTTGCCGGATACGCGTGAATTTTTACGGGGAACACTGGGATTAATCGGCGGGCTGGTGCCGCTGACGGCTTACGGAATTCCCCTGCCGGCAATACGTATTCTTGCTAATTGTGTTGAAGATACGGTGTTAGATCGTGCAACACTGACTGAATTAACTCAGATTATTGACCAAAAAGCGTACCCCTTTGCGGAGTCGATTTCTCTTTCGTTACTGAAAACCGCTGTTCCCAAACTGGAAATATTTAAAAATGGTCATGCACAGGGACAACCGGTGCATCGTCTGGAATACCGGACTCAGCGTAAAACACCGGCAGCCGCAGTCATTATGCATCATCTTGTTTCAGAGCTGTTTCCGGAATGGAAAACCCGTTTTGATGATGTGCTGAAACGGGAGGTGCGTCCATGAATATCAAGGTATTCTCCTGTTTTTTCCCGTTCAGTCTAACCGTGGACTGGCAGCAGATACTGCCAGCCAGATCAGAATTAATGTATTTCCCGGAAAGGATCGTCAAGAGAGTCCGGGCGTTTTTCGACTCTGCGCAAAAAGTCTTTTGCCCCTCTACGAGCTTTGAATGTGCCCCACTCTTCAGTCAGCGCCAGATGTATCTGTTCTGTTGTCATGCCTGCCACCTGAGCTGCCGGCAGGTTATCGCGAAGAATAAGATAGCTGTGAATAGCATTCAGGGGAGTGATATCGGGATTCAGCATTTTCCAGCCATACATTTCAGCCAGCCAGTCACCCAGCCATTGCAGGCGGAACAGACTCTGGCGGGAATTGCTTTCTTCAGTCATTTTCATGGTCATACTCCGGAAGGTTTTGACATACAAGTCAAAACGGGCTTCGCCCGTATCGGTGTTGTTGTCAAAAATGCCAATGTAATCAATGTCGGACGGCAGTTGATAGTTTGTATTCATAAATGTTCCTTTAGGTGTGTTATGGATAAAAATAGGCTGCCTGTACGTTCAGACCGGGGTCGCCAAACTTACCGGTCCGAAAATAGTCGGGCAGTCACAGGGAGCTTATCTCTGACGACTGTTCGTCCGACACCAACAATTCATATTCCAAAAAAAATAATTTATTTACACGGTGGGAACAGGGCATTTCGGATTAACGGAGGGCTTTTCAATGCATAAAAAGTCTTCTTCTGCTGTATTACCTGAAACTCTGTACTCACCGGAGGCGGAGCAGAGCGTGCTGGGCGGGCTGATGCTGGATAATGACCGCTGGGATGAAGTGGCGCCGTTATTACAGGCGGAGGATTTTTGTTCCAGAGCGCATCAGGAAATCTGGAAGAAAATGGCCGCCCTGTGTCAGATAAACAGCCCGATAGATTTAATCACCCTCAGTGATGTACTGGAAAAAGACGGCGTGCTTGAGCGGGTGGGGGGCTTTGCTTATCTGGCGGAATTATCCAAAAACACCCCCAGTGCGGCCAATATTGTCCGCTATGCGGAGATTGTCGTGGATCGCAGCCGTGCCCGTGGTCTGATGATGCTCGGGAATCTGCTGGCCACCCAGAGTGTGGCGGCTCAGGCAAATATACCGGCGTTATGTGAGCAGGCTGAACAGCGGCTGTTTCAGCTGTCAGAAAAAGGGCTGCCCGCTTATTCCCCGTCGTTGCTCGATATTTTAAATAATGTTGTTCAGCATCTGGAGGAGGCATTAAGTGCAAAAGGGATAACCGGTACGCCAACGGGGTTCAGTGAGCTGGATGAAAAAACCTGTGGTTTGCAGGCAGGCGATTTGGTGTTACTGGGCGCACGGCCATCGATGGGGAAAACGGCACTGGCGCTGACCGTTGCACAGAATGCCCTGCGTCTGGCAGAAAAACCGGTCTTTTTTTTCAGTCTGGAAATGCCGGCGGAACAAATCATGCAGCGCTTACTCAGTGATTTGGGCAATGTCTCACTGACGGCTATCCGCAGTGCGTCTCTGGAAGAAAATGACTGGGAGTGTCTTGGTGGTGCCATGTCACAGATTGCCGAATGGGGGGAGCGTCTGGTGATTGATGATACCAGTAATATGACACCTTCCCTGTTACGTGCCCGGGCACGGCGTTACCGCCGTAAAGTGGGTACGCCGGGACTGATTATTGTGGATTACCTTCAACTGATGCGCAGTCCTGAACAGGAAAACCGGACGCAGGAAATCAGTGAAATTTCCCGTAGTCTGAAAGCACTGGCGAAAGAACTCGGGTGTCCGGTGGTGGCCCTTTCCCAGCTAAACCGGCAACTGGAGCAACGTGCAGATAAGCGCCCGACAAACGGGGATTTACGGGATTCCGGCTCGCTGGAACAGGATGCGGATTTGATTTTATTTTTGTACCGCGATGAGGTGTATCACGAACACTCACCGGACAAAGGTGTGGCAGAAATTATCATCGGTAAGCAACGACAGGGACCGCTGGGGACGGTGAAAGTGCAGTTTAACGGGATGTATACCCGGTTCAGTGATTTTCCTCAGGGATATTATTTTTAAGGGAGAGGCGAAGAATGAAAACAGATTTACAGCATAAACTCAGTCAGGCGCTTCTCAGAGGAAATCCTGTCAGTTCCCCGTTATCCGATAATGCCCACGTCAATCCGGTGTCTGAAATGCCGATGATATTAACACTTGAGCAACTTCAGCCAAATCCGGATAACCCACGTCAGGGCAGAAACCCGCGTTATGAGGAAATCAAGAGTTCCATTCGGGCACGCGGACTGGACAGTGTCCCTAAAGTCACCAAAGCACCGGGGAGTGAGTTTTATATCTTCAGTGACGGCGGAAATACGCGCTATCAGATCCTCTCTGAGTTGTGGCAGGAGACACAGGATGAGCGTTTCTTCCGCCTTCATGTGTTATTTAAACCCTGGCCGGGGCGTTTGCAGTGTTTGATTGGCCATCTGGCGGAGAATGAAGTCAGAGGGGAGTTAACGTTTCTGGAAAAAGCACAAGGGATTTGTGTGGCGCGTTCTCTGTATGAGGAAACGCTGGGGAAAAAATTATCACTCCGGGCATTCGCTCAGCGCATGACGGCGGACGGATTACCTGTCAGCATTTCACACATCAGTAAGATGGAAGATACTGTTTCTGTTTTATTACCTTATATGCCCCGTTTACTGGAAAACGGGCTGGGAAGACCCCAAATTGAGCAATTATTGTCCGTGCGTTCGACATTAAAACGGGTAGCGGATTCGTTTCTTTTTCAGTATGACGGGCCGGATCCAGCCTGTGATTTTCTGGGATGTTTTGAAAGGACATGCACAGAAATAGATAACCATGATGTTTTTGATTATGACGTGTTTCTGGATGAACTGATTGGCCGGCTACTGAGGGAGTGTTCTGTTGCCGGTGTGGATTATGAACGTTGGGTATTTGAATTGAAGGTCAATAAAGGCAGACGCAGCACAAAGCCGGAATTGCCTGCGCCGGTGGAGAGTGAGGGTGATACAACAACCGCGCATTCAGAAACCGTACCTACCGGTATGACCTCCGGTTTTTCGGCAGAGGATTTGTTAACGGAGCCCCTATCTTCTGGTTCAGGTCAGGAGGCTTCAGTATCTCCTGTCGTTGAAAAGAAAAAATCCCGTCCGGTTGTGGAGATCCAGACGGATTTATACGGCGGGGCACCTGTGCTGAGCGGGGATACCGACGAGGCGGATATTGAGCCTGTCGATGGCGGAAGTCTGTTTGTCACGAATAACCCGGAGCATGTCACACCGGTGGAGGCGCCCGTCTCCGGTCATGCGGTGACGGCACTGACGTGTCAGGATCTCTGGCCGGTGGCATCACATCTGGATGATATTGAACATCTTCAGACGCAAATTTACCGTACTTTGTTTGAATTAGGGAATGAGCTGGATTTATCTTCCGCCTTTATGGCGGCTTCCGGGGTGCATTCTCCGGGATTTATTACGTTGTCAGCACATTCGGTGCTGGGGCGTGTGATGACGGTTTTCTCAGAACCTGATGAGTCCCATGATGATATTCCGGATGCCCTCAGAGCCCTGCTGACGGGGGGATATCAGCCCGGTATGTCGCCGGTATTGAATGATACCCAGTTTATGACATGGATGAAACTGATGTACTTGTTGCGTTGTTTGTATGCCAAACAAAGAGATGTTGATCCGGATGTGAATGATGAAGAGGAATGGGAATAAAAGCACCGCCTTATCGCCGGAGGCGCTGGCGTGTTATCTGCCCCTGAACCGGGGGCGGGCAAAGACCGGTTATGAGCAGGAAGTGATACAGCGCCTGATGGATATCTGCCGGTTATTCTGGGCCGGGAGCCGGAAATATGAGCATGATAAGGTTTTCCGGTTTTCTGTCCGTCCACCGGAAAATCAGGATGCGGACTGGTGGCGGTTGGTGTTGTTCAGTGCGGAAATTTGCCGTTGCCGTTATGCACTGCGGAAAACCGGGACCGCCGGAGAACCTTATATTGAGGTGTGTTTTACCGGTAAAGGCCGGCAGGCTGAATTGTCTGCGGAATTACTGGGATTTATATGGTCCCGGTATTATCAGAGCCGGCGCCGGGCGTGGCGAAAATATATGCGCACCATGAGACAAAAAGCAGGGGCAGAAGTATTGCTTTCAAATAAAGCCCGTGAGTTATGGCACCGGAATTACGTGTTACAGTGGATACTTACACTCTGGCAGGCTTTCAATAATACAGGAGGCTGTAATGGCGACTCAATTAGCACAGGCAGGGAATCATCTGCTGACAGAACTGGTGATGGAAATAAAAAGCGGAAATCTGCGGCGTTGTGAGGCGCTGGGACTGACGGACAATGAGATCCGGTTACTGAACAGTTTAACCATTGAAGATCTGCATTATCTTTCTCAAAGTCCGGTCTCCATTATTACCTGCCAGATCCACCGGGAGAATTTACGGTTATTACTGACCCGGGCAAAAGAAGTTCACCGTCAAAATCAGATGATTGAACGCTGTCTGAGACTGGGGGCATCCATCGATTTGCTGAATCAGTATTTTGGCATGACGTCACTGGAGGTGTCAGCCCGTCGGCGTTTGTCCGGGATCCGGGGAAATGCTGGCCGTTCACAGCGGCTGTCAGATGTGCAGCAAACGGAATTATGGTATCGCTGGAAAGAGGAGGGCATGCCGGAGCCGGATGATCCGGATTGTCTTCAGATCATGGTGTCCTGTGCCGAAAAAATGAATGTCTCTCTGACCACGGTATGGAATTCGGTTCAGGAATGGCACCGGGACGGCATACTGAATTCAGCTGACAGGGGGAAATATCATGCCGGATAACAGGAATATCAGTCATCATCAATCCGCCCGGATATTTCCGGAATGTGTCACGCCTGTTCCGGAGCATATTCAGCGGAAGGCAAACGGGTTATTGCTACGTTATTTTTCGGGAGAACGACTTTGTAAAAAAGTGAAATGCGGTGGAAAAAAGGGCGGTGTTTACCCGGTATTGAAAATTGATATTGGTGCATTCTGGCGTCTGCTCAGTATGGACCAGGGGCAAAGCTGGAAGCTGATGAGCCATGAACGTTATAACAAGATGATTAGCCGGTAAGGGCAGAATATTCAACATCATGATCCTCAGTATATTGAGACTGCCTCTTTACGGTGCGGTATTTTCACCGGAGGAGGCAGCTATAAGTGTATTCAGGCATGAAATTATTTTTGTGTGGGGCATAAGATGCAATTTCCTCCGGACAGTATTATTCAGTTTTCATTAGAAAAAATGCGGCAGCAACTGCATCACCGGCAACACAGCCAGCCCGGCACGGCACTGCGCAGTGGATTGATTTACGCCGGCAATGTTCATGATGCAATCCCCCGGCAATTATTGCTGGAATCCCGACTTTCCCCGGTTGATAAACTGACCTGGATGATGATCCGCCTTCATGCTCAGCAAAATGAGGGGGCCGTATTTCCGACCTATGATGACTTACAACTCCAGTTAGCCACACCCCACAGCGATAAAGCCTCGCGGGAAACGGTCAGCAGGGCACTGTTAATGCTGAGGCTGACGGGCTGGCTCAGTTTATGCCATCGGGTCAGGGATAAACGGGGGCGTATCAGAGGAAATATCTATATGTTACATGATGAGCCGGTGAATGCATTTGATGCAGAGACATTAGATCCACGCTGGATGGATGTACTGGAAAAAAGTTGTTATCACAAAAATAAGAGTGTGCGGTGCGTGGCCCGCGCTGCGCTGACTGCCCTGAAAACCGAGCCGTCAATGCGACATCAGCATACCAGAATGCAACTCATTGAGCAGCGGCTTGAAAGTCTTCAGACACCGGAAGCGCTGGCAGACAGGCAACGCCGGATACTCAATGGGCAGACGGCACAACTTCATCCGGGTAAACATAAAAAAAATCGAGCCCAGTGTAAAACACCGGATTTGAAAATCGAACTCAGGGAAAAAAATGATGAAAAAAAACCGGGTACGAAAATCGAACTGAGTACACAAACCCAGTCTGATTCAGGGGTACGAAAATCGAACTGTTACGTACGTAATACTTTTACACAGAGTGTAAAAAATACGTACGTAGATCAGGGAGAGCAATATTTATCGGGTACTCAGGTGCAGGGGCTGCATCAGTGGATTGATGAGAATGATCGGCAGATGCTGGAAAAACAGTTACAGGCGTTGCCGGAAGAAGCCGCAATATCGATTGTGCAGCAACTGACACAGGGGGTGAGGACAGGAAGTGTACGTAATCCGGTGGGGTATGCCTTGCAGCTATTAAAGGCAGCCCGTGAAGGGCGATATCACTCCGTTTCCCCAGCAGAAACGGGGATGAAAAGTGCGTCTTTACAGAAAATGTCAGGTACTCCGGATGTATCACAGCACACGCAAACCAAACCGGAGAGAACGGAGAGAAGTAAGGCGTCTCAGGGGGGGATGGGTGCCCCTGATATTGCACGTCAGTACCTTCAGCGTTTTCGCCGTACGCTCATAGGGATATCCAATGAGCAATGAAGGCGTATTCAATAAATCACCCGTGTTTCCACTGGAAACAGTGCTCAAAACTTAACCGGTGTTTCCACTGGAAACAGTGCTCAAAACTTAACCGGTGTTTCCACTGGAAACAGTGTTTAAAAATTGGGTTTTTCTTATCCGGGTAGGAAGGTCCGGAACGCGATATTTCGCTTTCCGTAACGAAATCTGCATCATCGAGAGTAAAGAATTTAACAAGCTATGGAGCAGTCTGGTTAACGATATGGGCATAGAGATATTTTCGTACATATAATTTCACTCTGATATTTACTTTAAACTGATCTTATTGTTTTTTGCCCACTTTCTTAATCTTCCATTAGCGTTGGCGTAAGGCGAAGATGTGTTAAATGAGATCATTCTCCCCATCGTCCATTTTGTGTACCATAGTCTTCCATACAAAATATCATCGGTACGCTCATCAATAAGTTTCACAACTTCATTTTTTACAGCCTGAAGTTCAGCTACTAACAATTCATAACTTAACTCACTGTAATCTGAGTAAAATTTTTGAGCAAGAAGACTAAGTTGATTCCATTTATAGCCAGTTTCCGGAAAATCGACAGGCAGACCTTTAGCATCAAAAGTGATCCACTTTACAACAAGAGCATTCCATCCAAGCAGATATGAAACAAGGTCATGAACACTTATCTTCGTTCCTTTGGCGTGTCCATCCATTGAGTTATCTGAAGTCATTTCTGGCGGGATTGCGTTGAGGTAACTAATTAATTTACTAAAACTTTTATCAATAGCTAAAAGCAGCTCAGCTTTTGTTTGTGGCACACTCATGAAGAATTTCCTCTTATTTAAAATAAGACACCATAAATGCATTGTATGGTGTTTATAAATCAATTAGGTACTGTACTACTCCCCTTACAACAGAGGAAGACCCTTAACTATTTACTGATGTTTCCGGTGGAAACAATGCTCAAAGGTTAACCTGCATTTCAGTAGGATGACGAGTAACGCTACGTTTTTATAATAAATTATTTTTTTCAATTTGAATTTATCGTTGGCATAGGGGGTTGACATTTGTACGGTATGTCAATTTCTCAAAGCAAGGGTATTGTTATGGAACAAAATAAACATTCTCAACAGTTACTTCAGGCTGGCCCTTTAAAGTCAACATTAACACTGAAACTCCATACCAGTTATGCAATCCGGCTATGGGAAGGGCGGGTTGTACCCAACTCTCAGAATGACGGTGACGAAAAAAAGCGTAAATGGATGATCCCCAGTCTTCCGATGTTTATTTCCCGGGCGGGTCATATTACTGATGATGCAAAGAAGGGATACTTATATGCAGAAATGTGGCTGTATCAGCTTGAGCAGGCACTGGAGCAAGGGACTCGGACTATTCAGAAATTACTTTCAGAGGTTGAACAACAATTAGTTCAGTTACCTGCGGTTGCGGTTATTTCGGATATCTCATCAACATCTCCTGTTGACCTGGCGATATTCAGTAAATCTCCTGTTGGTTATAAATGTGTCTGGTTACTCGTCGGGGTTGATCAACTTGCTTTGCGTGTATTGCAGGGAGAGCATTATGGTTTTATTTCCCGTCAGCAACGTGACAAGGTCCTTAAATTAGCGGGCTATCAGGTTCGTCATGTGACAGGGATGGCCGTAAACTACCGGAAATATGAGCTCACCCGTCATAACCTTGATTTAAACAGTGAAACTTATCAACAGGCTTCCCGTTATTTAGGTGAAATTGATCCGGATATCATTTCAGGAAGAAAACGTGCGTCATTTTTACCGTCTTTAAAAAAATAACGAATGTTATTTATATTGGGTTAATTATTTAATAATAAGGAGCTGCAATGAAAAAAAGCGGATTGCTTACCTTATGCTTTTCTTTATGGCTTTTGACCGGATGCTCTGCACAGGAAATCGCAGAATGGAATCAGAAAATCAGTGACCTGGGGCATCAGGTCAGTCATACCATGAATGGTGGTATGCAGAAACGGGAACAACGGGAGTATGACGTGGTTATCCCTGTTGATATTGATACAGCCGCAGCCCGTCTGCGCCGTTATTATGGTTTTGAGGATGTGAATGCCAAAATCCGTGCTCTGTGTCAGTCAGGTAAAGAAAGTGATCAATGGGCCGCCACGGCTATTGCAGAAGAAAGCCGGGGCTGGGAATGGGAAGTGACGCCGGGAAGTTATTATAAAATGGGGGCGGATATGGGAAAACGTAACCCGCCGGCACATATCGTCATCGAACTGGAAAAAAATGGTTCGGGAACACACATGTATATCACTTACAGCGCTTCGTACAGTGATACCCTGACTCCGGAGTTTGTTCAGGAAATATTTAAAACCGCGAATGACGTTGCAGCCGGAAAAAGGAGGTAGAACAGGGTAATGAAATTATTTCTGTGCGAAAAGCCGTCTCAGGCCAAAGATATTGCCCGGGTGATCGGCGCTCATCAGCGGCGGGATAATTTTTTTCAGGGAAATGGCGTTCAGGTCGCCTGGGCAAGAGGTCATCTGCTGGAGCAGGCTGAACCGGAGGCTTATGGCGCACAGTTTGCGGCCCCCTGGCGGCAGAGTGCCTTACCCGTTATTCCTGAACAGTGGAAAATGGTGGTTAAAAAAGACGCGGTTTCGTTGTTTCAGACCATAAAACAGTTGCTCAGTCAGGCGACGGAAGTGGTGATTGCCACGGATGCGGACAGGGAAGGGGAAGTGATTGCCCGTGAATTACTGGAGGCCTGTCATTACCGGAAAAAGGTACAACGTTTATGGTTGTCTGCACTGGATGAGGCGAGTATCAGGCAGGCATTAAATAACCTGTTACCCGGCGAGAAAACGGCCTCTTTATATTCAGCGGGATTAGGGCGGGCCAGAGCAGACTGGCTTATCGGTATGAACATGACGCGTCTGTTTACCCTCAAAGCCCGGGAACTGGGGTTTGGTGGGATATTGTCGGTCGGACGTGTCCAGACGCCGACACTGGCCCTGATTGTCCGGCGGGAAAGAGAAATTACGCACTTTGTTTCCAAACCCTTCTGGCGGGTGACCGCCTCGTTGCAGCATCAGGGGATCATTTTTCAGGCTCACTGGCGACCTGCCTCGCAGTATTGTGATGATGAACATCGTTGTATTCACGTTCAGGCCGCTCAGGCCGTAGAGCAACTGTGCCGGCAGGCAGGGAAAGCGACGGTGTGTACAGTGAATGAAACGAAAGGAAAAGCCTTGCCGCCGTTGCCGTTTGATCTCGGGACACTTCAGCAGGCGGCCTCAAGGCGTTGGGGGTATTCTGCGGATAAAGTGCTTGAAATCGCGCAAAGTCTGTATGAAAAACATAAGGCCACCACGTATCCCCGGACGGACTGCGGGTATCTGCCGGTGTCCATGCGTGCCGACATACCGGTTGTTTTAGATGCATTATCACAAAGCGATCCGGCCTTACAGAATGTGCTGGCACAATTGCAGCCGGCGCGAATTTCCCGGGTCTGGAATGATGCAAAAATTACGGCTCACCATGCGATTATACCGACCCGGCAGACACCTGATTTGAACGCCATGAATGAGGCTGAACTGAATGTCTATAAACTTATCCGTGCCCATTATCTGGCGCAGTTTTTGCCGGATCAGGAATGGGATGCAACAGAGGTGTTTTTAGATATAGGCGGACAACAATTTGTTGCCAAAGGGAAAGTCGAAAGAGTGAAGGGCTGGTCTGTATTATTTGTGAAACATGAAGACGATCCGCCAGTAAAAGAAGAGGCAGAAACCGGGCTGGAAGCCGGAACAGAAACATTGCCGTCCCTTCACGAAGGTGAATTCTGTGTGGTACAGGAGGCAAAGGTTGTATAACTGGCGACCTCACCACCGAAACCGTATACGGATGGTACATTGATTGCGGCCATGAAGAATGCGTCCTCCTTTATTACCGATCCGACATTAAAAAAAGTCCTGAAAGAGAATGCGGGGCTGGGGACAGAGGCAACCCGGGCAGGGATCATCACCACGCTGGAAAACAGGAAATTGATTGTCAGGCAGAAAAAAACACTCCGGGCGACAGACACCGGTTGTCAGCTGATTGATGCCCTGCCGGCAGCCTGTACAGATCCGGGAATGACGGCGTTATGGGAACAATCACTCGAGCAGGTTGCACAGGGAAATCTGTCTCTGGATGTGTTTATGCAAAAGCAAATCAGCTGGTTGGCACATCTCATTAAAAAAGGCGGGGAAATGCCGCTGGCGCTGGATCTGCCACCGATGCCATCCTGCCCGTCGTGTCATGGAAAGATGGTCTTACGGGAGAGCAGTAAAGGCCGTTTCTGGAGTTGTCAGCGTTATCCGGATTGTAAAGGGAGTGTACCATTACCGGAAAAAATGCAGGGGGTTACCCGGGGGATGAATAAAAGAAAGAAGGCCGTGAAGAAGAGCATAACAGGACTCTTTACCTGAGTGATAATTACCGTTAGCATAGCTGACGCTAGGGAAAAGCCCCCCGTCATTGCGGCAAAGCCGTAGCGGAACAACTGCGGTGGCGACAATGAGAAAGTCTGTCTGTCAGCAGGACAGACTTTAAGGCGCATCAACCTCATGAAAACCGCGCCGGAGCTGGTTGAACTCCTGAGGTTCTTTTTAACATCACAGAGTGGGCGGCACTGTCAGGCGTTATTAACCGTAACGCCTTTTTTATTTGACAAAAAAGTTATTCATCCATGTGACTGAGTACCTGAATCACCCAGTCCGGGCAGGGCCGGGCGCTGTTTTTTTCCGGTGGGCATAACCAGGATTTTACCGCCCTGACAGAACAGGGCCTGCCTGTTGTCTGCTGAATGAGTTGAGCCAGGTCTTTTTGTGTCAGATGATGTTGCTGTAACCAGACTTTCAGTTTGTTTCTGTTATCCATTTTATTCTTCTGTGTTTATCCTTTTCTCTCTGAACTGCTTTTTTACTTGACAAATAAAAAAAGCAGATTAATCCTTATTCTGCTTATACCGTTGCTTAATGCAACATTGCCAATGCTTCAGTTGTCTGAGAGAAGCGCCTACGGGTGACAACGATGCCAATGTTCCGGCAATCTGAGAGGAACGCCTACGGGTGATTGCCACTGCCAATCCTCGGGTCATCTGAGACGGGAGCCTACGGGCGATGACAGAACTCCGTTCGTCCTTGAAATTGACGGAGGGTGATAACAGAATAGCGTTATCATCAGGATCATCTTATACAACGCAAGTCGTCAGTTCGGGAGCGTTCCTGTTACTGACCCCGGTGGGAAACACGTTCCTGCCGAGACGATGTTTCTCATTTTTTTACCTTTTTTATCCGATGGAGAAACATCATGACCAGCAAAAATAATACAACATCTGAAAATAAATACTTTAATCTGCATGTGAACGGGATTGGGTATTTATCGAATATCCGTCAGGTTAACGGCCCTAAAGGGCAGTTTTTAACCGCAGTGATTAATGCACTCAGTGGACCGGCTGATAACCCTGTGTATGTTCGTTTTGATACGACCGTTGTCGGGGAGAATACGGTCTCACTGGTCAGACGGTGTATCAAAGCGGTGGATGAGGACAAAAAAGTCCTAACCGGGTTTACATTAAGTAACCTGGCTTCCGATATTTTCACCCTGACAAAAGGTGAGCATGCCGGAGAACAGCGGGTCAGCCTGAAAGCCAGGCTGCTGAATATTGACTGGATTAAAATCGGTAAAGAAGTGGTATATAAAGCCGAGAAACACCAGTCAACACCACCAGAGACTGAACAGCCGGTATCCAGAGAGTATGTGGCTGATTCTTTTTAGTCATTAATAAGGAGTTTGCTGTGACTAAAAATACACAACAACCGGTACATGATGCGTTATTCAAGCAGTTTTTAACGCATCCTGAGAATGCCCGGGATTTTTTCTCGGTGCATTTGCCGGCCAACATCCTGCCTTTGTGCGATTTAAGTACACTGCGCCTGGAGCCGGCCAGTTTTGTGGAGCGCCGTTTACGTCAGCTGCATTCGGATGTGCTGTATTCCGTGCAGATGACGGAAGGGGAAGGGTATATCTACTGCCTGATCGAGCACCAGTCAAAACCGGATCGGTTAATGGGTTTTCGTCTGATGCATTATGCGATGTCAGCGATAGCGCATCATCTGAAAAAATCGCCGGCGGATAAGACCCTGCCGTTGGTGGTGCCGTTTCTGTTTTATCAGGGCAGTGTTTGTCCTTATCCGTACAGCATGAACTGGCTGGACGGGTTCGCCGATCCGGCGCTGGCTCAGCAGCTGTATACCCGGTCGTTTCCGTTAGTGGATTTGAGTGTGCTCAGTGATGAGGAAATCCTGACACACAAGGGTATTGCCCTGCTGGAGCTGGTTCAGAAACATATTCGGACCCGCGACGGTTTAATGGCGGTATTGCCGATAATCGCGCAGATAATTAACTCGCAACACAATACGGTTGACCAGGTGAGGAGTGTGATAGAATATATTGCCTATCAGGGGTATATTCTGGATGAATCCCGCTTTTTCAGCCAATTGATTGCACTGTCACCGGAGTATAAAACGATGCTGACAACGATTGCAGAACAACTTGAGCAAAAAGGTATCGAAAAAGGTATCGAAAAAGGTATCGAAAAAGGTATTGGCCTGGGTGTTGAAAAAGTCGCCCGCTCATTATTACAACAGGGGGTTGATCTGAACATTATTATGCAATGTACCGGACTGACCCGGGAAAAGATTGAGTCATTAAAACATTAATCTTTTCTGTTTTTACTCTCAAATGCCGGCATGACTGCCGGCATTTTTTATGCCCGCCGTTTTCTTTTTTTTTTCGGAAAACTAATTTCTCATTGAGAGCACTTGCTTTTCTGCGCACAGTGTGCCTGTGACTTTATTTTATTAACACAGGACAGAAAATGCGTATGAAAATTCTCCCGATATGTCTTGCCCTGACCTCACTGCTGTTGGGGGGCTGTGCAGATAAACCCTCCCGGCCTGCTGAACCGGTGGCTGATAGATACCGCGATTCTGGTCAACACCGGTCATGCCCAGCCGGTACTTCCGGACCTTTATCCATCAGCTGGGGCTGGTACAGTTACTGCCGGTGGGCGGACGTTATCAGGGGCGTACGGTGACGTTGCGCCTACCATAAAAGAGATGCCGTGATGAAAAACATAAGATTTGTGGTTTTACTGAGCGGGTGTCTGATGACAGCGCCGCCGACAGCCACACAGTCTGTTTCCGGGGGGCAGATTGGCAGATTGAGGCGGGGAAATCGGCTAAGAGTCAGACTCAGTCATTGCAGTATGAGGCGCAGGAATGGGGACTGAGTGCGGAGGAGTATGCCCGTTTTGAAGCGCTGATGAAAGGGTGGCGCGGTATTCAGTCTCTCGGCCTGGATCCTCTGACGACACTGGGCATTGAGGCCCGGTCAGATGAGGAGCGCTGTCGGCTGGCTGAAAAGTGGGTACAGCAGGAATTTGCCTGGGCAGAAAAAGAGCTGGCGTTTCAGCGGGAAGTGGATGCAGCCTAGAAACGGCTTTATGGTCAGATATTATCGGTCAGTCTGGGAACAGCCGGCTGAATCCGGTCTGTATTCTTTTTATTTAAATCAATTACACCTGTTAATCGATTAATAATATTAGTCGGAATAACTTTATCTTTATTAATAATAGCGAATACAGGCTGTCCAAAGCTATTTTGTTCAATAAAATCGAGCCTTCCATCTTGAATATTATCAAGTGAAATAATAATTGCGGCAATATAAGAGAAGTCAGTATGTAGAATATTAACATATTTACGATGAGTTGAAATAGAGTCAGACATATCATAGCTGACTGCGACTTTATAATTTTTCATTTTTAATTCCTTTTTGGTAAAAAATCTTGCTGAAATATTAAGTGAAAATATTTCATTTATTTATATTTATGTCATCACGGATATAAAATAATGTTATAGGTTGGTGGCTTTTATAATTTTAGTAATCTTTTTTTTAGCAAAATGACTAGGAATAAAAGCTGTTTAGCTGCACATTACTGTGCATAAAAACCAAGGATATGAATGTTCAATAAGAGCTCGTTATAACCACATTAAATGTGATATATAATGATAAAGAGATTGACTATCCATTTGATGAAAATATGCAAACCACGTGATAGAAGCCAATAGAGAGATTATCTTTGAGCGCTGAAAAGATTAAAACTAAAACATGAGAAATGTGAAAGCATCATTATATGTGTAATAAGTTTTATATGTGGTCAAAATCGGTTATTATTTTCTATTTTTGCATTCATTAATTGTTAAGGTATATATAACAACTATAAGTTATATGTAATTAAATATCCGAATTATACTGTGATGCAGATCAAGGTATATCATTTAAAGAATGATTTTTCTTTAATTCATATATTTATTTTTTGTTATTTGTTGTTTTCTTTTTAACAAAAGAATAGGTGATTAATATAGTCGCCAAGTCTATGTTATAAATATTAATACAATGTATTTATGGTGCCTTTCCTATAATTAAAGATTATAAATTATTATCATTAATGGTTGCATTAATATATATTTATTTTCTAAATAATTATTTTAAAGTTTTTTAAATTTGCTTATATAGTCATTAAGATTAATAAAATATACTTTGAAATATATTCTGTATTACCTATTCCCTTCTATATCAATATAAATGAGTTTTACAATCAGTATAAATTGTTAAAAATGATCGTTAAAAACGATTGTTATGTTTATATTGATGGTTTTAATCTATCAAAAAAATACATTATCGATCAATAATAACATATTAACATAATTTATTTTTAGAAAGAAAATTATATCCATTAATTATATTTTAATTACATGAGGTTACATTTTAATAAATAATAAGTTTGTAATTTCAAATAAAGCTTCCGTATTTTTCATGTTGGTGAATGTTATTAATTTTTTATTAAATAATGGCGTTTATATTTAATAATTTTAATAGAGTAGCACCTGTTTTTTATAGTTTTAATATATAAATTAAGGATATAAATACCCTCAATGAAGTTTATAGATTGATTTTTATGTTAGTAACCAAATAATGAAATTTAAAAATAATATTGCTTTAAGTACGGTACTGTCTGTTGCTATTTTTAACTCAGCAATGGCATATGACGGTACAATTAGTCTTACTGGATGCACTACTGGACAAAATGGATCTAGTAATGTGAAAGCTTTTTTTGAACCCGGAGCTAATACTGACTTTAATACGAACAAACTAAAAAATGCAAGCTCTGACGGAGCACAAAATGTTCAAATTCAGTTATTAAATAACGATGGTACTACTGCTATTCAATTAGGGAAAGACTTTGTCGGACAGGATGTCCATTCAGAAGCTATTAATAGTGACGATGAAGCGACACTACGCTATATGGCCCAATATTATGCTACAGGAAAAGCAATTGTAGGGGATGTCATTTCTAGTGTTAATTACACTATTGCCTATGAGTAATAAATAATAATCGTGCGTTTTTATTATCATTATTTACAAGGCAGCTCATCTGCACTGCTTTGTTCGGAGTTTCCATGAAAAAACTTTTCTTTTTCATGATGGCCGGCTTATTTTCTGTGTCAAGTTATGCTAATGTTGGGTACCTGAGTTATTTATCCTGAAAACTAGGAAGGTATTAATATTAAAATTAATAATGATGAATCTACTCCATCTTTAATTCAGTCCTGGATTGATACTGGTGATGCCAGTGTTGCTCCAGACTCAGTCAATGTTCCCTTTATTATTACTCCGCTTATATTTCGTATAGAACCTCACACAGGGCAAACATTACGAATTATGTATACGGGTGAAGCACTGCCTAATGATCGTGAATCAATTTTTTGGCTAAATATACTGGATATTTCAGCTAAACCTAAATTTGAAAATAAAAATAATTTAAATGTAAACTCAAATTATCTTCAACTCCCGATCCATAGTCGCATAAAGCTATTCTATCGTCCAGAAAAACTCACACGTTCTCTCAGTGAGGCCTATAATTCTGTTATATGGCATATTGAAAAACAAGGAGCAAAGGCCTTTCTTTGTGCAGATAATCAAAGTCCTTATTTTATTACTTATAATCATATTACTTTGATTCAGAGCAACTACTCACAATCAATTAATCCAGTAGATATGGTTGCTCCTTATTCTTCAATACGCCTTCCTATACATGGAAATATGTCGGGATATGGAAAAGTGAAGTGGACAGTTGTTAACGATTATGGTGGGCATGAATTAAGTGAGTCAGCTCTGAAATAAGGATAATATTTATGAAATATTGCACTTAAACTGAACATCATTCATTCCTGCCTGCCATATTTATTTCACTGGGAGTTTTTTCCATGGACACAGTGGCTATGGAATATGCTGAATTTGATCCCAGTTTTTTACAGCATACTCAAGGGAAGACGACGTTAGATATTCATCGTTTCAATCAAGGAAATCCAACTCCAGCAGGAAAGTACTATGCTGATGTTTATCTTAATAATAAATGGAAAGGGCTCTGCCTTAGTGTTTCTTACGCCATTTGTCACATTAACATTTTTGGTGTTTACACCTGAAACCTGGGTACATGGAGCAGATGCTCATACTGAGTTTCCTTATCTTTCCGGTGCGGGAAGGTTAGTTCTGAAAGATACTATGATGATAGCAGCAGGATTTGTTGCAATGGTACATTCTGCAAGGTGTATCACTAAAAAGTAGTGAACACTATCATTTATCTGATTTTTATTTTCTAGTATTATATGAGGTTATCGCGTCGTGGAGGGGAACTTTCCCCCTCCACTCCCACGGAGCCGGACGTGGCAGTATCCCGTCATCTGGCTCTTGTAGTTGACTGGTAACATCGCGTACAAATAGTCCAGTGTGCAAACAAACTGAGTTTAACATTCCGGATCCTGTCTAATCATTCATACGCTTGAACCAGACTACCGTGTCCCCTCTTGTATTTACGGGTAACCCATTTAGCAAGGTACAGATCGATATGTCTGGCTATATAATCCATTACTGATTGACAAAAGCGTCCATAGTACAATACCCACGTAGCCTGAGATTGAGCCAACGTACCATTGTATCCAGTGATAACGGTGCTCTGTGGCTTCAATCCTAACCCCGCACTGTCTGACGGATTGCCTCGCAAAAATGGACAATGCCGCTGAGGAACTGGCGTATAGTAATAGAGTCGCTTTATTGTCGAGTTCGGTGACCGCGACCGCCAGGATGGTCACTTTTGAAAAAGGCGTTTACACAGCATGGTAAACGGACTCGAAATTCTCTTACATATACTGAAAATTAATTACAGTAACCTATTCGTTATAACCTGTTTAAACCCACTCCAATTCGTTATTTATCTCACGTCTGATCATGAATATATAAAAATCGCGTATGTACGGTATGTCCGGTTAAAGTATTCAATGAAAGTGTCCTGCGTCGGCTTACCTGGCTGGATAAGATCCCGTTTTACTGCATGTTTTTCTGCCCATTCAGCCAGTATCAGTGAGATAAATTCTGGACCATTATTCATGTGCAGCATGATCGGGTAGCCGCAGTTTGCCGCGATCCTGTCGAGTACACGGATCATTCGCAGATCTGGCAGATTCAGAATGATTTTAATCGACAATGTCTCACGGTTAAAGTCATCAACTTTAACAGTCCGCCCGGTTTCAACCGACTTAATTACGGCGATGATCTGATGCTCAGTAAAACAGGCTTTACGCATAGCGATCTCCTTCGTTGGCAAATTAATTATGCGGGATACTTACACCGTCAACCCCAGTATGCAGAGGATGAAGCATCAGATCGGAGCATTGTCTGATGGTGCCATACACCAGATTTAACAATAACCCGTTTAATACGCCAAGCTGCAAAGAAGCAATTAAGTATTCTAAAACAGATAGTTAAAACTTAAACCTTATCTAGGACAGCCCAAATTTTTATTATTTTTTAAATAATCACTTGCTAATGATAATTATATATACATACAATGTGATATGTTATAACATAACAAAAAATGGCGGATAGTATGAAAAAATCTATTTTTAATTATACAACATTTTTTATTTCAATGAGTTATTCCTTATTTGCAAATGCAAGCCCTGCAATAAAATCAACTGAAAATCGGAACAATGAGGTATTAGAGGTCTATTCAACACCTTTGCATACTCCGCAAGAGAAAATGGCGATCCCCGTTTCTGTTCTGACACAAGAAGATCTACGCGCTAATCGTAGTGCCTCGATTGCTGAAACCTTAACATCCTTACCAGGTTTTCATGCCAGCTTTTTTGGTGGAGGCTCAGTTCATCCAGTTATTCGAGGAATGTCAGGCAATCGAGTCAAGGTATTACACAGTGGTAGTGATCT
Organism: Providencia sp. PROV119; assembly: GCF_028482435.1. Taxonomy (NCBI): domain Bacteria; kingdom Pseudomonadati; phylum Pseudomonadota; class Gammaproteobacteria; order Enterobacterales; family Morganellaceae; genus Providencia; species Providencia sp. PROV119. The sequence continues at coordinate 129,283 of NZ_JAMPQL010000015.1, read as the reverse complement.
TATGGACGTATCCTCTATTGGTGCAGATCATACAATCACCAGTGAACCCTTTTTAAGTCAACGCATTGAAGTATTAAAAGGCCCTTCAACATTACTTTATGGAGGAGGCACAATAGGCGGTGCAATTAATGTTATTGATAGCAAGATTCCTATGTCAGTGCCTGAAAAAGGCTATGAGGGTGAATTGCATTATCAATACGATTCTGTTTCTAAAGGAAATACAGGATCAGTAGGATTAACGTTAGGAGAAAATAATTTGGCGCTTCGCCTTGAGGGTACTAAACGTTATCAAAGTGATTACAAACAACCAGAACCTTTACATCAAGGAGAAACTAGCCGTTTAGCAGGATCTTATCAAGATAACCAATCGGCAAATATTGGTGTATCCTGGCTTTTTGATGACGGTTATATAGGGATTGGTTATGGTGAACAACATCGTCGATATGGGCTGCCTGGTCATACGCATTTTCATGATCATGAAGATGATCACCATCATCACGCCCCAATTCGCCCTCCTTTAATCGGCCATCATCATCATAATCACAATCATGAATACCCTGATGAACAACATCAACATGGTATTCCTTATATTGTTATGGATAGCAAACGATGGGATCTTCGTGGTGAAAAAAACAATCCATTTACTGGTATTGAATCAATACGTTTCAGTGCGGTCAGAACCGATTATCATCATGATGAAAAAGAAGGAAATGAAGTCAGTACCTCATTTAAAAACAAAGGCGATGAATTAAGACTGACATTTACACATCAACCTATTTGGGGTTGGCATGGTGTTATTGGCGGGCAATTTAACCAGCGTGATTTTAGTGCTCAAGGAGAAGAAGCTTATGTACCGTCAACAAAAACAAAAAATCACTCACTCTTTTTATTAGAAGAATACCAATTAGATGATTTTCGCTATGAATTAGGATTTCGCCAAGAGTGGCAATCACTGTTAAATAGAGAAACTCAAAAAAATAATAAGCAGAGTGCATCTTCTATTTCTGCTGGATTAGCATGGAATTTTACACAAGACTATTTTTTAAATTTATCACTTTCACACACGAAAAGATTACCTGTTGCAGAAGAGCTTTACGCGAATGGTGTTCATGCTGCAAGTCGAACTATTGAAAAAGGCGATCCTAATTTAACCGCAGAGGCTGCAAATAATATTGATATTGGAATAACTAAAGTAACAGGTGATATTCAATTCAATATGAGTGCCTATTATAACCGTATTAATAATTATATTTACGGTCAATTTACGGGGACTGAATTAAATAATGGCTATCGTTCATTACAATATGTTCAAAATGATGCACAGTTTAAAGGTATAGAAGGAAATATTGATTATTACTATAACCAAGATAGCTTAATTGGTATTTCTGGTGATTATGTTAGAGCAAATTTACTACACAATAAGGGAAATATACCAAGAATACCGGCTTATCGTTTAAGTACTTATATTAAACATAGTTTTACAGAAAACGTAATTGGACAAATTCGCATTGATCATTTTGGAAAACAGAATAAAACAGCAGACTATGAAACATCCACAGAGGCTTATAACACAGTTAGTTTAGGTAGTGAATATATTGGTTATTTAGATAACACAGATTATACCTTATACGCCAAGATTAATAATATCTTTGATGTAAAAGGGAAAGACAGCACCTCTTATATTAAAGATGAAATGTATTTACCTGGTCGTAATATTATCTTAGGCGCTACTCTTACATTCTAATATGAATATCATGAAAAAAAGTAAACTCTCTATTATTTTACTTATACTTTTGTCGTCTCCTTTATATGGAAAAGAGAATAATCAAGATAAAAGCCAAGAAAAAGAAACATCAAACGATGTTATTACTGTTAAAGCAACATCAATAAAAAACAAAGAGACATTCTCCTCTTTATTACTCAATAATCGAGAAGAGATAAAAGGAAAACAACTTGAACAAATAAAAACAAATACGATTGGTAATACCGTTTCAAAAGTTGCTGGTGTACAAGCGGAAGGTTTTGGCCCAAATGCGGCAAGGCCTGTTATTCGAAGTCTCTCTGGCAATAGAGTCGGGATTTTAGTTAATAATCTTCCGATTAATGATGTTTCATTTATTAGTGGGAATATGCCTATTCCTGTTGATATGAATAGAATTAACGAAATATCAATTAGTAAAAGCTCCGAAGCACTACTTTATGGTGGTAGCAGCAGTGGTGGTGCAATTCATTTGTGGGATGATCGAATAATGACACAGTTTCCTGAAAAAGCAATTTCAGGTGCCGTGACATTTAATGGTAGCACTAATAATGGTAACGGTGGATCAGTAAATATTAAATTCAGTAATAAAGAAAACTGGATTTTTAATCTTTCCGGTGCTACTAAACGAGTCTCAAAATATAAAATTCCAACACGCTCTAAAGTTGGTGCTTGCTATAGCTATCAACAGCTAAAAGACCACTCTGCATTACGTGATCAATGCCAAGTGGATATGAAAGTGTTTACTAGCCGTAACCCTGAAGCGTATCCTTACATTAGTGAGTTTTGGAAAAAATATCAGGTTGAATATGAGTTAAGCGAGGATGATAAATATACCTTTAAAGATAAGGACTATTTTTCAGGTATTGGTTATGTAGATAATGAACCTAACTTACGATATAAACCTGGTAGCCCCACATCTATTGAACATGTCACACCTCCAAAGCATTATGTTGAAAATAATAATAACGAAATTCCCAATAGCTTTTTAAAAAGCCAAAGTGGTAACGCATCACTCTCTTATATCGGAGATGACGGTTACTTAGGTTTTTCTGTCACTGATTTTCAAACATCGTATGGAGTGCCAGGCTATGCTTATCTCACAACTAAAACAACTCGAGAAAGGTATAAACCTGTTTCGGTTTCAAATAGTAATCGAAGAATAGATATACAAGGAAAACATGATCATTTAGCACCATTTTTAAGAGACAGTGCTTTTTATTATTCTTATTCTGAATCTAAAGATGAAGAGTTAGTCGGCCAAATTGCTTCATCGGTATTTAATACAAAAAGCCATCAGTTAGCTTTAGAAACTGCACATACTCCGCTATTTAATCGACTTAATGGTGCGTTTGGGATCAACGGTAATTATCGTGATCTGAAAACGTCTGGTTATGATGCTTATTTACCCAGTGTATTAACCAAAGAGTACGGAATATATTGGGTTGAATCGCTAAATTTATCTCCTTTTGAGCTCACTGCTGGATATCGTAAAGGTTACACTCAACATAATCTCAATATTCCAGCGAATTATAATCGTGGTAGAGGGCAAGGTTCTAATTTACAAAACCGTCATTTTGATACAAGTGCAAATACACTCGCTCTATCTTTTACACCAATTGATGAATGGACATTAAAACTACAACAAAATATTTCTTATCGAGCACCAGAAATTAATGAACTTTATACACATGGCCCTCATTATGCTTATTTAATTGAAGAACAAGGAAACAGTGAATTTAATACCGAAAAAAGCAAAAGTATTGAATTATCATCTGTTATTGAGATTGGCAATTTCTCTAATAAACTTAATTTGTATAAAACAGACTACAGTGGTTTTAAATTTAGACGATTAACGGGTATCAGTCGTGGTGCTGGTCCTGTTATGGAATGGGATGACACCGATCTTGAAACAAAAGGATTAGAATATGAATTTAAATATTTATATGAAATGCCTCATGATCACAATCTAACATTTACACTATTTGGTGATTTTGTCGAAAATAAAAGCAAAAGAAAACTGTTTATTGCAGGTCACTATTTGCCAAATTTACCTAATGAAAAGCATGGTATCAGTATTTATTACCAACATGATGAATTAACTGCATTTAGTAGTGCAACTTACTATAAAAAACAAAAAGAAAGCGGTGGGTTAATGTATGGTGGAGATATGGCCTTTCCTTCCTATACGTTAGTTGATGCGGGGATTGGCAAAAAATACCACCTTGATAAGGTAGATGTTTCGGTTGATTTTATTATTAATAATCTCACCGATACTGAAGCAAGACCTGCATCTTCTCAATTGAAATATTTAGTCCCATTACCGGGTCGAAATTATGGGATAAATGTCAAAATTGATTTTTAATATATTCTGATTTAATAAGATATAAAGTAAGTGAGGTACTCTATGGGTGCCTCTTTTTTTTATAATCATGCACAATTAACTTGAAGATGCATGTTTTAGGGCTCTATCACATTAAGGTAAGCACACCTGTTTTAATTCTAGACATTTTTTGAGATCTCGGTGCCAACAAGATGTTTCTATCAGTACCAATCCCCAATTCATTACCACAAATCTACTTTTCACCAATACGGAGTAAAGGGCGCTAAGTTCGGCTATGCAGGGACCGATTTTTCCTCCTGTGTGCTTTTTGTTCCCGTATCAGCTTCCGGTTAATCATTTCACGGCACAACCGGTCCCGTAAGGGTGAAGTGCACGCATGCTGCACCCTTGTGGGCCAGAACGATGCCGAGAAAGCGAACTGTCAGGCGATACGAAGATGAAAATCACATTACTGATGGAGAAAAAACTATGATCACTTCCTTGCATACTCAGACAAGTGCCTCTAACACCGCAACGGCGACCAGCGTATCCCCGCTGGACCCGTCAGGCTCCTCAAAAACGAAATTTTCCAAAACCAGAACCGATATTTATCAGATCGTTACCGACCTCATCATTACCACACTGGAAGTAGGCGTTAAACCCTGAGTGTGTCCGTGGCAGCGCGTACCGGGTATGTCCGGCATGCCTTCCAACTACGCTACTGGCACAGCCTACAGCGGGTGCAGTGAATCAGAATGAGGATTCAGTGATTCCTGCTGGATGACATACAAACAGGCTAGGGCAGAAGGTGCGCAAGTTCGTAAGGACTAGCACGGCATGACCGCCATTTTTTATACCATCCTGGAGAAGGAAAACGACACCGGAGAAATTGACCATATCCCGATGCTGAAAACCTTTGTCGTGTTTAATGTCGAACAAATTGATGGCCTCTCATTGACGGCAGATACCGTTGCCCTACAAGCGACGTTTGACGCGTTGCCACAGGCTGAAAATCTGTTCTGTAACAGCGGTGCTAACATCATTGAGAAAGGACAAAACGCCTTTTTCATGCCATCAACAGATGAGGTTTTGTTACCTGAACGTCGTTTTTTTCCGATGCCGCTAGCTTTTATGCCACGGATCTGCATGAGATTGTTCACTGGAGCGATGGCAAAAGTCGCCTGAACCGCGAAATGAAAGGAAGATTTAGCAGTGAAAATTATGCATTTGAAGAGTTGATCGCCGAGCTGGGAAGCGTGTTCCTGATGGCGGATCTGGGGATTGTCGGATAGGTTCAGCACGAAAGTTATATTGCTTCTTGGCTGAAAGCACTGAAAAACGATAAGCGCTATATTTTTAAAGCCGCCAGGCAGCATCGAAAGCGCATCGTTATATGATGGATAAGGTCTGAACAGAGGAATAAGACGCCGCAAAGGAATGCGGCCTTAACCTTATTTTTGGATCTGGCAGAGTGACATAGATTTCAATTTCCCTGCGAATGCGGACGGTAAAGAGCCCGCTCATCCTGCAAACTACATTTTTATACTGTTGATAATAGGGTATTCCTTAGTCATGGTAATAAGGCTCAGAAAGCCATATTTAGCTTTCCATAATGGAATATTATCGCCACCTTGAAGAATTCTTTGTTCCGGTTACAGAATCTGCATTTTTATTGAGAGCAAGGGATTTAACCTGCCACGGCGTGGTCAGATTAAGGATGTGGGCATAGAGCGATTTTTCGGCCATTAATTTGACGCTGATGCTTACTTTAAATTGTTATTATTTTTTGCCCACTTTTTTAATCTTCCATTCGCGTTGGTATAAGGCGAAGATGTATTAAATGAGATCATTCGGCCCATCGTCCATTTTTTGTATTATGGTTCACCATACAAAACATCATCAGTTCGTTCATCAATAAGCTTTTGTAGTGGTCAACTAAAACTGGCCACGGTTTTAGAGTTTTTTCGGTATCGGTTTTCCGATTCATTTGGTGGTAATCCACCGTTATATTCGTGCGGCCTGAGTTCGCTGTAATACCCGACGATATAACCCGTTATCGCTTGAGCAGCTTCACTGAAGCTGGTGTAGCCTGTCACCGGCATCCACTCATTTTTCAGACTCCTGAAAAAGCGCTCCATCGGACTGTTGACGCTCCTATGTCAAGAGCGGCGATTGGCATATGCGAGGTCCGATAAAATCAATGGATAGAGCTCACGGACGATGTAGCGTTTTAGGCATCTCAGGATCTCTTTAGTCGATAGCCCTTCACCAGTTCGTCTGTCGACATAGATTCTCGTGCGCGGATCGCTACGCATACGTACAAGGGCTATTGTCCACAGGGCATTGTTTGCTTCACGTGAGCCACCACGGTTTAATCTGTGCCTTACTGTTTTCCCTGATGATGCTGGCAGTGGATTTACGCCACAGAGCGATGCCAGGGCCGCTTCATTTTTTAAACGTTCGGGGTTATCACCCGCAACTGCCAGCAGTGTTGCAGCCGTCTGTGGCCCAACGCCAAACTGGCTACGAAGGTTACTGGCATACTTGCGGGTCAGTTTATCTAGTGATTCGTCTAGTTCATTCAACTCTTCAGTCAGGGCCATCCATCGTTTCGCAAGGCTTCGAAGCGTACTGCACAAGGCTATACGTAACGGTGAGTGCTCTGACACTTCGCTGTTAATGCAGGCAGTTACGCATTCGTGTGGTTTCGATTTCCAGAGTTTGTCGCGAACATCTTGCGGGGCACTAACCAGCAGTGCACGAAGCTGATTAATCGCCTGCGTACAGGCTTTTACTGCACTACGTCGGGCAACACTAATAATCCGGAGAGCCTCACATGCACCTGACTGCATTTTTGGTATGGCCTTGCTGCTCCCTGAAAGCACTGTCCGGGCTGCATTTTCTGCATCTAGTGGATCTGACTTCCCTTCAAGGCGGCGTTTTGAGCGATCTGGCCGGTTAACTTCAACAACATAAATGCTATTCTTGATGAGATAGCGTGTTAATGCGGCACCATATGTTCCTGTTCCTTCGATGCCTGCTCGTTCGAGGCTACCGAAAGAACGTGCCCAATCAAGTAGTTCCAGATAGCCCGCTTGATTTGTTTGAATAATGTGAGTTCCAAGCAGTTTACCTGCCTGACTGATAACAGCGCCGACATGAATATCAAGATGGGTATCGACACCCAGAATCACGGTTTCAGAAGATTGGCGGTCGTTTTGCATGGTTTGCCTCCAGATATTGGTAGCACAATCATCCCCATCGCAGGACAGGACACTCGGGATGCAGCACAAAGCTCCTATCAGGTCACAAACTCTGGGCCCGGTTATGCCCGGGAAATACCAGAATCGGACGACAGGTCAACACAAAGGCATTTGAGCCAATCCCAGCACGGGTCAGTCCGATCCGGTATTTGAAAGTATATTAGAATGAGTATCCCAGCAGTTTCCGCGCCTGCTCATACTTTGCCTGATCCGGTATCGCCACAGTAACTGCCTGAACTACCTGCTTGTATAGTGACTACCCTAATCACTGTGGAACATAACCCCGGATGGCTTACCGCGTCTTTCCCATGCCATTTTCAGTGCTTTGGTGGTCAGCCTGCTGTCCGGAGAGAACGACATTGCCCACCCCACGGGTTTCCGTGCAAATAGATCGAGTACCACAGCAAGGTAAGTCTGGCGTTTACCTGTCCAGATATACGTCACATCGCCGCACCATACCTGGTCAGGCACTGTCACTGCAAACTGACGTCCGAGGTGATTCGGGATAGCAATATGTTCGTGTCCCCCACGTCTATATCGGTGAACAGGCTGCTGACAACTCACCAGCCCCAGCTTCCTCATAAGATGGCCGGCAAGCCATCGTTCCATCCGGAAGCCCCTGTGTGTGGCCATTGTGGCGATACTTCTTGCATCCTCGGAGCCATGACTGAGGCCGTGTAGTTCCTGAACCTGACTGCGTAATACAGCTAGCCTGCTATCCGGCTTGTCAGGACGGTTTTTCCGGTATTTATAGCTGCTGCGGTGAACCCCAAACACGTGGCAAAGCGTGGCCACAGGATAATGCGCTCTGAGTTTCCCGATTATCGAGAGTTGTTCAGGGAATCTGACATCAAGAGCGCAGTAGCCTTTTTTAATATTTCATTTTCCATTTCAATACGTTGAAGTTTTTTCTTCAGCTCACGTATCTCAATTTGCTCCGGCGTGATAGGGGAGGCTTTAGGTGTTTTGCCGGCACGTTCATCTCGTAGCTGCTTTACCCACCGGGTCATAGTGGAAAGTCCGACATCCATGGCATTTGCGGCATCTGCAACCGTATAGTGTTGATCCACCACTAACTGAGCGGATTCACGTCTGAATTCTGCACTGAAATTTCGTTTTTTCATTAAAGCACCAGTGTTGTCCTGAGGGTATTCATTTCGTCGAAGGTGAGTCCCAGAGATTCACGATGGTGAATATTGTCTTCTTTCAGCGCACGCAGGGCATCTGTTAATACGGCGTAATTCAGAGACGGAATCATGATTTCGGACCTTCCTTAAACACTTCAGCGGTTGGCTAATTTGAGGTTGATCCATTCATCAATTTCAGATTCGAGCCAGGCTACGCTGGCAGGGCCAACCTTTATTATTGAACGAGGAAAAGAGCCCCCTTTCATATACAGATAGATTTGCGAGCGTTTCAGACCGGTTTTTTCTTCGACCTGTTTCAGGCGTAATAACTGATGTGATGTCATGATTTTCTCCAGTGTAGAGTGGGGTTGGAGAAGATAAAAAAGCATAAGCGAAGGTGAAGAAGAAAGCACGTAAGCCCGTATTAAGAGTTTTTGAGTTCTTAATACGTATTTCAGTATAATGGTGAGTTAAATCAATAAGGCACTGAAGTGGGAGAACCGCGTTCAAGTGCTGTTTTCAGTGTATCGCCGCTGAATTTGTCAGTAATACCTTCGGTAGATGCCCATTGTTCGAAAATGGATAAAAGCTTGTAAGGTTTTCCTAGTAATGGACTGATGACTTCATTATGTTTACATGAAAGCCAGAAAAGACGAGATAAAGGGCTGGATATGCGTGTCGATGTTGGAGTGTGTTTAATATTTACATAGGCATTCATCAGCTTTTGTAGTTCAGTCAGGCGAATTACAAAACAGGAATCTTGTGGTAATTTATAAATAGGGAAATATTCTTTGTCACTGGATTTATGAGTTTCATTCGATTAATGTTGTTATAAATCTCAGATTTTAGTTCTTCAGGTAATTACATTAGTTGTTGGCTAATTCGTTCTTTTCATGTTATTTTCTCAAACGCTTGAAATAGAGTTCTTGATAATAAAACTGAAATGCCATAATTAATACATTGATTGCCTGTGATTGGTGGTGATATATTGATTGAGTGCGCCAGTAAGTGTTGAATTGTTACGAATTCATACCCGATCAGAGTGGTATCAATGACCCATTTTTTTAGAATGAATATATTTATCTTGAGTGAGTGTGGTATAATTTATATGTTTAATGAAACAATGTGTATCAAGATAGCATAAACGATCTGTGAGAGAGTTTCCTATTTTTTTCAATTTAATTTTATTCTTAATTTTTGTGACTTTCCTTAATATAATTGTAGATTGAAAGTATATAGATAAATAAATGTTTCAAGATAGCGCATGGCGATAAACGTCGCTGTCGGTTAATTGTTTCTCTGTTTTTTTCTGGTTGGCTAGGTATACAGCTTCAGGTATGGTTAACCAATCGGATTTATTTTTAATAATAGTATTTTTTGTTTTATTGTTAAACATAATTTTTCCTTATTTATATGAGTGCTAATATATTGATGGTTTTTTATAATTTATTCGTGTTTTGGTGTGAATATATGAATTGAATTGTCATATCTTTTATATGACCTATAGTCAGTCAAATAATACTTAAAACTAACTGTTAATATATAATTTCATTGTGGTCGTATAACTATAATAAATGATGTGGCAGGTTGCTTTTTATATCACCCCATGTTAAGAATTTATAGTTAAATGGATGGTGATATGTGATTATGGATATTTTATAGCTATCTAATATTGATTTGGTAATATATGAAAGATGAGCAGAGTAATGCTGTTCTATAAAATATAATTTATCAAATTGATCTCTCTTTATATAAAAATCTAAATTCTTAATGATTTCTTCTGATAATCCAATGCCTCTTGATTTAATATAGGCTTCTTTTAATGTCCACATCTTATAGAAATTATGTTTTTTTTGAGTCTCGTCAAAATAAGATAGGTATTTTTTTTCTTTTTTTGAGAAATAATAATCTATAATGCTATTTATTTCTATATCACGGTTGAAATATTCAATATCAATACCAACGGATGATGTATTTGAAATAGCGAGAGCAACACAATTATTTGAATGTGATAAATTGAAGTAAATGCTTTCCTTTGATTCGTTTAAAATAAATGGTTTCCCGTACTCATTTTTTGAAAATCTTACATCTTCTGGTGAAATTTTTAAATAAAATGATAAAATATCGCGTAACATGACTCTTGATAGCAAAAAAATATTTCGTTGTTTTATAAAAGGGTAGTCGAATAACGATGAAATTTCATCGTTATTTAAGATGTGCATTCTGGATTTAGCTTTACTTAAACATGGTATCGTTTGTAGATTACCAATCCAGATATGCACCTCATTATCTATAAACAAGTTGCTATTACTCATTGCATTTGGCTATTAGCATAACGCTTTCTGTTGTAACCATAAATGTGCATATAAGCCATTTTTTGCAAGTAACTCAGCATGTTTTCCTTGTTCTGCTATTTTTCCATTTTCCATTACGATAATGTTATCGGCATTTTTAATGCTATTTAATCGATGGGCAATCATAATGATTGTCTTATCTTTTGATAACAATGATAAAGCTTGTTGAATTAATACTTCTGATGAACAATCGATACTCGATGTTGCTTCGTCGATCAGTAAAATTGGTGCATTTTTTAATAAAGTTCTAGCAAGAGAAAGACGTTGACGTTCTCCACCTGAGAGTAACATACCACCGTAACCAATAGGAGTATCATAATTTTGTGGTTTTTGTATAATAAACTCATGTGCATTAGCTAATTTAGCTGCAGTTATTATTTCATCATCGTGAGCATCTGTTTTTCCCATTAAAATATTATCTTTAATTGTTCCTGAAAATAAAACGACATCTTGATAAACAGAAGATACATATGAACAGAGTTTATCGGAATTTATTTGGTTAATATTAATATCATCTAGCAATATTTCACCTTGGTTAACATCCCATAGACGAGAAATAAGCTGTAGTAAAGTGCTTTTCCCTGAGCCACTAGGGCCAACAATAGCAGTAAAGCTTTTTTCAGGAAAACAGCAAGATATATTATCTAATGTTAATTGACTATTATAAGGATAAATAAAGCTTACATTGTTAAAATAGATATCTGTTCTTATTGGTAATTGAGTATATTTAGGCTCAGAAAGTGGAACCACTTTCATTACTTCTTCTATGCGTTGTAATGATTTTTGTGCATAATTTAACAACATACTGGATAATCCTAAATCAAAGAATTGTCGATAAATGGGGAGTGCTAATACAAGGAAAAAAACGAATTGAGAAGGAGAAAGTGAGCCACTAATTAAACGGCTTGTTCCTATTATCATTAATAAAATAAAACCTGATTCAAGAATAAAACCATAAAGTGCAATCCAAGGGGCAGGCTTGGAATCTAGAACTATTTGGGTTTTATTTTGTGTTTCTAAGGCTGCTTTTAGTTTTTTCCATGCAGGACCAAGTCGCCCAAAACTACGAATAACCATAATTCCTTGGATATAATCGAGTAATTCGGATTGTACATTGGCATTAGCATCAGCTGCCTGTTGTGCAGCTTTTAACATTATTTTATGGCTTATGGATAATGCGAACAGAGCGATTGGAATAGAAAATAATATAATTAAAGTGAGTTGCCAATCTACCCATACTAAGAATAGTGAGAGAAAAACAGGCATCGCTAAAGTACTGATAAACATTCCTAAGAAATGTGACCAGATATTTTCAATGATCTCTAAATCAGCAGTAAGCCGTGATGCAAGATCACCACTGCGTTGAGAAGAAAACCAGCCAATCGGGATTTTTCGTAAATGATCGGCTATTCTTAGACGGGCTTGTCCCATCATTTTATAAGCACCAATAAAAATCATTGGCATACTATAAGTACCAATGACAATACGCAGAACAATAGATAAGAGTATTGATAAAAAGTAATAAAATAACTGAGCTAGTGTGATTTTATTGGCAAAAAGATCAATTAATAAAAAATAGAGTAGAATATACGGAATAGTAGCAAAAAGACCTTCAACTACGGCAAGGCATAGACCCACCATTAAATCTTTATCTTTTTTATTAGAAAGCAAATAACCTGATTTAATTAATTCTTTAATCATTATTATTCTCCTGGATTAATTGCCAATGAATAGTGTGACTATAATCATTCCATAATTTTTGATAGGTTGGGCATTGGTTTAATAAATGGGTGTGTGTACCTGTATCAATAATCTTTCCATTATCAAGCACAATAATTTTATCTGCGTTAATAATAGTATGTAGGTTATGAGTGATCATAATAACAGTCCGATTCTGGCATAGACTCTTTAATGCGCGATAGATCAAAATTTCATTTTCAGCATCAACATTGGCAGTAATTTCATCGAGAAGTAGGATTGGAGAGTTTTTTAATAGTGCTCTTGCAATTGATAATCGCTGTTTCTCTCCACCTGAAAGTTTATTTCCTTGTTCACCAATTAATGTATTATATCCTGCTGGGAGTTTTTCAATAACATGATGAATATTGGCTGCTTTAGTTGCTTTGATAATATCCTCAAATAAGGCATTAGGATTTGCTATGAGTAAATTTTCTAAAATAGTTCCATGAAATAGATATACATCTTGAAAAACAACACTTATTTGAGAAAGTAAATCAATTTCTGGCCAGTAGTTGATATCATATTGACCTATTTTTATTTGGCCAGAAGTACAATCATAAAAACGGGGAATTAGTTTTAATAATGAGGATTTTCCTGCACCACTGTGGCCTACAATTGCAGTTGTTGTACCCGCTTGGGCATTAAAACTAATTTTCTCTAATATCGGTTTATCACCATGATCCAAACAGACATCTTTAAAAGTAATATCGCTATTTTTAGGGAGAGTAAAATGTTTATCATGTTGTTTATGCTCTGAAAGTTCAAGGATCATACTGATATGTTTTAAGGTTTGTTTTCGTTGAGCTTGTTCTCCTAGCACAAATGTTAGTCGTAATAACGGCGCAAGTACGAGGGGGGATGTCATTAAAAATAAAATATAAGTAGATAAATCAATATTTTGATTTAAATACATCCACCCACCTACTGGTGCTATAATAACGAGATTCGCTGTTAATATCCCACTAAATACCATCCAAGAGCCTGTACTAGCTTTGACATTATTTTTTATCCATTTAACAGAGGAATTGATAGATTGAGATAATTTACCAAAAGTATGGGAGGTTAAGTTAAACGCTTTTATTTCTCGTATTCCTTTAATATATTCTCCTATTTCATTAGCAATTTTTTTCTGAATATTCATCCACTCATTGGTTTGTTTATTGGCTCGACGCAACATGAGAAGTTGAGCCATAAAAGCAATGGGTAATGGGGTTAGAGATAATAAGGCAAGAGGCCAATTTACATAAAAAAGTAATATAATAGCGATAAAGGGAGTCACTATGGCTGAGACGAGATCAGGTAGCATATGTGCGAAAAAACCTTCTAAGCTTTTTATATCATCATTGATAATACGTCGCAGATTTCCACTGCCATATTGAGCAAAAAATGATAATGGTACTTTACTGATTTTTTTAGCTATTGCGAGTTGTAATTGATGCTGAATATAAAAAGCACCCCGATGTGCGGCAATATGACTTATTGCCATTAATCCCCAACGTAAAATTAAAATAATCACAGTGATATAAACTAGATTATTTATTTGTTGAATATTAGGTGATGTTGAAAAACAAATCTGGCTGATTTTATAGATGATCCATAATGGTGCTAAACTTAGCATTGTTGAGATTATTGCCATAATAATGCCACTAATCAGAGGGAGTGGGGCTAATTTTATTAAAATACGAAAGTTAAGTGGCAAAGTATCTATTGTTTTATTCATATATATTACCTAATCAATTTAATCATTGATAAATTGGTGATAAAAATCAATAATAAAACGACAAAAAGTATTTGGGCGTGTAATTGGATAAAAGTGATCTCCAGCGATGCAATTAATAGTGCAATGCTTATCTATCCAATCTTGCCATGCTTCAACTTCGTTTTTATCAGCTTCACTATCATGACTACCATACATTAATAAAACAGGGGTATGAAAAAGCCGTTTAGTGCTTTTTTGAAAAAAATAACGCTCGGTAGCAAGGAAATCAGCACGTAATAATGGCATAAACTGTTTTAACAACTGTGGCTGCTTGATTAATTCAGCATCACATCCACCAATGGCAATTAATTGTTGAATAAAGTCATCATCATTTAAATCACTCAGTAATCTCCTTGCTTGAATATGAGGAGCTTGGCAGCCTGATAATATTAGTCCAGATAATTCCCAGCCATTTTTTTCTAATTGAATAGCAGTTTCAAAGGCAACTTGGGCCCCCATACTGTGACCGCAAAGTAATAATGAATTATGCCGTGGTGGATAAAATTTCTTTATTATTGTTATTAATTCATTGGCTAATAACCCAATATCATTAAAGGCTGGTTCTTTAAATCTGCAACCATGGCCAGAGTAATTAACTAATTGACAATTTAACCCTGAAATATCGGTAGATCTCCACGAGTTAAATGCACTATTACTGGCACCAGCAAATGGGCAAACCAATAGGTTAGCATTGTCTTTATTTACATTTTGCTCATTTAAAGGAGTAATATATTTGGGAGATTGTTTTATCATTATTTTCTCCGTCCACTACTTTTGGTGAAGTTCATTCGCTTAAATGGCGCAATTGTGCCATCAATGGCTTTACCTGCTGTTTGCAATGTTTTTATCCATAATTGAGATAAAGCTAATTGGTAATGGGGTTGTAAAATCATTGGTTTTTTATCATTAGGTAATTGCCAGCATTTATCTATCTCTGCCAGTAAGTAATTAATAGCTTCTGGTGCTTCACATTCCATCACATCCTGCCAACTATTTGGTGGAGTATGAAATGAATGAAACAGTGGTTCATCAAGCTCCATCGTGGCAGGAGATTGATACATGGCTTTTTTACTATCTTGGTGATGATGAATATAAAGCGCATTATTCCATTCTACTGGCCCATAACTTCCAGCGAGAGTTAAATAACCAGCTGGCCAGCCTAATATCATATGATGCATCACGAGGCTATGCTGATCAGGATCGTTAGATGACAAATGTTTTTGTAGGCATAAAAGCAAATCACCAGTAGGGTTGGATAGTCGTAGAAATTGTAGCGGGGTATTATCTTTTTCTAATGTGACTGTAATATCATTAGGGTGTAATTTCATTGCTTGGCAATATATATCTAAGGCGGAATAAATTAATTGCCTGCTTGTGATAATTTGTCCCCACACTGGTCGTTGTTGTATTTGCTGATATATCTTCTGTGTGTTTTCTATCCATAAACGTCCTGCTTTATTATGTGGATAGAGGCTGTTAACGATATAGTGGCAATGCATTTTTTCTGCTAATGATTGTAGTCTGGTAATTTCATCAGGATGTACAGGATGTTCCTGTACAACCGAGATCCCCCGTTGTAAAAATGCTTGCGCAAGTTGGCTACCTTCGCCACCAACAATGGCTGATCGCACAACAATACAAGCTAGATCTATTTTTTCAGGTAGTTGATCAAATCGAGTAAAAAGTGGAATACCGAATGCTTTAGATAATTCTCGAGAACGAGTGCTACCTTTGGAAAAAAGGCCAATAAGATGCCATTTGTCTTGAGGTTGTATAAATGCATTGAGATAAACCTCTCCAAATTTACTGCCTACAATCACCACTTTTTTTGCCGGTTTCATTAATTACCTCCTTCGGATGGATATCCGTTATTAGAAAGTTTTTGTTGCACCCACTGATCAATGATTTCGGCCAGATGTGTGCTGGTAGCGCGATCTTGCAGTATTGACCAGTGCTCCCCTGAAAAATAGTGATGTTGGGTATGTGGCGGTAATCGTTGGTACCACTCTTTTTCAGGTGATGTCCATTCTGTTGGGTGGTTGGTGGCTTCCAGCCATAAACAGGCGATATCATCAGATAATGGTAGGTCACTTTCAGGTAGGAATGACATAAGTCTTTTAGTGCATGCAAGCTGCTTATTTTCATCTGATGAACTATCTGAGTCATCATGACAAAATTTAATAAAATCATGTCGATAGACGGGATCTATTAATACTAATAATACGGAATGATTTTGTTGCGAGAGTTGTTCTGCAAGGTAACTGGCAATAAAAGCACCATATGACCAACCAATAAGAATATAAGGGCCAGTCTGTTGTGCTGTTTTTATGCTAGATAAATGTAATGATAACAATGTATCCAAATCAGTTAGTTTTGAAGCATCTGTAACTGTTAATCCCCACACTGTATTATTTAACGACTCAGCAAGAGGTAGGTAAACACCGGGATCACCATCAGAAGCATGTACCATAAAGTAGTGGTAAGGTTTTGGAGCAGATACAGCGCTTAGAGGTATCAAAGAGGAGTACTCTCGTTGAGATTGCTTTTCCTGCTCTAAATGAGCACAAAAATCGGCTAAGCATGGATAGGTAAAAATCTGTTGTAATGTTGCTGGATATCCCCGTTGATGTAATTGGCTGATCATTTTGGTTGCAATCAAACTATCTCCTCCAGAACGGAAGAAATCATTTGTACTATTGACCTCACGACCTAATAACTCAGACCATAATGCAATGATTTCATTAATCATATTGGTTGGTACATCAGGTATTGCAACAGGTTGTATCTGTTCATTTAGCTCTTGAGCGGATGATGTTGCTATGCCATTAAGGGTTGCTTCAATATTTTCACATTGGAACAACTCAAAAGAGTCGATATTCTGATCAAGAGAATGAGATAAATAATCACGTAATTTACCTAAATAAGGTTTTCCTCCACGAGTGGGAGAGGCTAAAAAGAGTGTTTGTCGCAAAGATGAGGAATCTGTTTGGGGCCATTGACCAATAGTTTCAAAACCAGTATTGATTAAAATATCATGCCAACTTTCACTATCAAGCATCGCTTTATTCGTCAATATACGCTTATCTTGATATGCACTTAATCCCTCAATAAAGCCAACAGTCGCCATTTGCATAGCACTTTGACACTCGGTTGCTTCGATAAATAATAAATAGCCTTGAGGTTTTAACAGGCTTCTAATCCGTTTTAGTGCGTGGCCGATATGTGATGCATCATGTAATACATTAGATGCAATGATCAGATCATAGCCATTATCTGGATGATGAGAAAATTGTATTGGTGCATTAATATCAAAGAGTTGATAGCGCATTTCTCCTACAGCAGTGAATTTTTTTCGCGCTTTATCAAGGAAGTAATGTGATATATCAGTAAAGGTGTATGAGTAATGCGTATTCTTAAGTACTGCGACTATACCTTGAGTGGTAGCTCCTGTACCTGCCCCTATTTCTAAAATATTGAGTGAAGATGTTGCACCAACCATTGCACTAACAATATCTTTTGCACATTGATTTAAATAATTTAGTGCAGGGTGTTTGGCGTATAGTGCTGTGGTAATTTCATCTGAATTAAAAAGTAGTGAAAGAGGAGAAACCTTACCACTAAAGAGTAATTCATGTTGGGTTAGTGATTGTTCAAGGTAATCCCAAAGTACATATTCCCAATCATTAACAGGTTGTTGAAATACTGGGGCAGATAAACATAAGTTAATAAACTGTGTTGTGGCATAAAACTGATCACCCTCTTTGGTTAATAAGTGATGCAGGCATAATAAATCTAGCCACTGACTAAGTAGCCTCTCATACTGAGGCTTTGCTTTTAAACGAGCCACTATTTCAGCTAGGGTGATTGGTGTGTTTAGCTCGGTAAAAAGAGCATTTCGATACAGTGTGTGACATATGCCATACCGTGCTCGTTCCTCAAATCGTTGCCAACTCTTTTCAATAATGTCACTGAGTGAAGCTGATGGCGAAAGTAAATTAGGTAACCAATTGGGCTGTTTAATAACGGATAGTGGAATATCAGAAGAGGCTTCAAACAGTAATTGTAGAGGAGGCTCTACTTTCGTATCGTCTTTTACCATTACCATAGCATGAGCACGTTTGATTTGCGGATGATTTTCCAATGTTTGCTCGAGTTGTTGATAGCGTGATTGGAGGTGATTATCTATTGCTAAATGTTGATATGAAGGAAGTTGCGCAATAATCTTATCAACTGATTGATTATTATCTTCATCTTGGCATAATTGAGTGATCAAGCTTTGATAATCAGAGAACATCATTGTTAATAAACCGTCAGCAAAGATGTCATCCATGCAGAACCAATTTAATGTTAGCCCCTCTTTTCCTTCCATTACTTGGTGATCTAACCAAACTTGAGGTGTTTGCGCGAAGCTATATACGGGTTGGCCGAAAAGCTGATTTAATGCTTCATCAATATTGTCACCATCTAGTGTCATACCTAACATGCTAGTAAATACAATAGGTAACAGAGATTGGCTACTATCCCCTTTATAGCGTCCCCATTCACGTAAAATCTCTACACCATTTACTTGGGACTTACTTAAATGTTGCCAAAGTCTGCGCTGTATTTTTGCCATTGACTCATTTAATGTACAGTCGTTATCTAGATAAATATCTATAGGGAGTACAGAGGTAAAATCACCAATAAGTTGTGTAACATCTGGGTGCCATGGTTGACGATTAAAGAAAGTTAAGTTTAGTGTAAAGGCTGGGTATTTTGTCCAGCGACCTAAAACTAAAGCAAAAAGTGTTAAAAGCCCTGCTGATGGTGTAATACCATGCTTTTTCCACCTCTGTTTTAATTTGTCCCATTGCGCTATAGAAACATGATGTTGGAAAGTCGTAAAACGAGGTTGTTCAGTAATGGATGAATTCTTTATCGGTAAATATGGGGCAGAAGGTAAATCAGATAATAGATCCTGCCAGTAACACCATGCCATTTTCCACTCATCACTGTTACGATTTGTTTGATTTTTTAAGCAGTAGTCGCGGAAGGTAAATGTTTGTGGTATTAATTCTTGTCCTGAATAGGCGTTAAATAGATCATCAAACAGAATTTTAAAGCTCATGGTATCAAACTGCAGTAAATCTAGATTGATATGTAATCTGTAACAATCGTTATTTAGCCAAGAAATTTCAACTTCAAATAATGGCCATGACTCAGTCGGTAATACCCGATAAGAAAGGGCTTCCCTTATCTGTGTTAGGCTCTCTTGTTGCTCTTGTTGGGTTAAATTTGTTAGGTCATGTTGAATAAAATGAAAATAAGGAACTTCTTTTAAGATACGTTGTTGTCCATCATCATCTATGATCATTCTCAACATATCATGACGCTGAATAACTTTATTCCAAGCTTTTTCAAGTGAGGCCGGCTCCCATATATGGCGTTGACAATCCCATTCAAAAATTGCATGGCAAGCAACGCCTCCGTAGTTAAAGAGGTTTTTACGTCCGATCCAATAGGCGTGTTGAATTGGTGTTAATGGAAATGGGGCATATCGTTCTGACTCCATTGTGTGGGAAATGTTGTCTTGATTATGGAGTGCTTCTGTCACAGTAAATTTCTCAGGTGCTGCGGTTCGAATAACTGAGGCTAAACCAGCAATAGTCATATCATCATAAGATTGTTCAGCGTCAATATTGACCGCAAACTGTTTCTTAATTTCCGCACTGAGATCGAGGAAAGAGAGAGAATCTAGTCCTAATTGGAATAGTTCAATGTGAGTATCAATATGTTCATCACCAAGACGCAACAGTTGTTTGATGCATGCTGTTAGCCACTGTTCTAAGTTATCACCAACGCGATAATCAACCCTGTTAGGGCTTACCGGCTCTGTTTGATCCGTTTGAGTTGGGGTTTCACAAAGCTGGCGAGTGTGATTAATTTCATGGTTATCATAATGATCATTATGATTAGTCTGATGAAATAAAGGCGTTTTTTGTGTCATTAAAGGTGGAGTCGCTAAGCGCATTGCAAGGCGACAAGAGGTATTATCTAGCAGACAAGCATCTAAATGTGCCAGTCCTTCCTCAGTAGTAAGCGTACTCATACCTTTGTGTTGTAATTTATCATGGAGTTGTTTTTCTGCCACAAAGCCAACACTTTGCCATGCCCCCCAAGCGATAGAAATGACGGTTAATCCCTTGATATTGCGACGTGCATATTCAGCTAATCCATCTAAATATCCACAAGCGAGGGAATGAGCTGCTTGTCCTTCAGAGCCTATAGTTGCAGCGGCAGAGGAGTATAAAATAAGGTAACTGGCATCTGTTTTTTCTAAAGCATCACAAAATTGCTTGGCAGATATCGCTTTAACAGAAAATACGTCAGACATACGCTTAGGGGTGAGTTGTGTCATAAGTGCATCATCCAAAATACCTGCACTGTGTATAAGCCCCTCAATGCCACCTTCATTTTCAAGCTGAGTGAGTGCTGCATGACATTGAGCGTTATCACGACAATCACATGTTAGCCATTTTATTTCTAGCTGGTTAGATTTCTGTAAGTTATTCATCCAATCTAATGCGCTGCTATCAGCTCGTGGTGCCAAAATAGCGATACGTTTAGCACCTTGCCTTACTAACCAACTTGCTGTAATTCGACCTAAGCCTCCAAAACCACCAGTAATAATATGCCAGCGCGGGGATACCATGATGTTCTGCGCTATGATCGTAGAAGATGAGGGCAGTGGGGTTAATTGTGGTAAGTAGCAGCAATGGTTACGAACAATAATTTCATTATTACCTTGTTCTATTTGTATAAAAGCAGGAACTAATTCAGACCATGAGGCATTTATACCTAAATCAACAATGGCAATTAACCTTGAGCTATATTCTTTTTGAATAGTTTTTAATAAACTTCGAATACTACGTTGTGCTGGATTAACCGTTTCTATGGCAGTTAATGCCCAGGCTTGTTGCGTGATAACAACAAACCCATCAGACGATGACAGTAATATTTGGCGGATCTGCTCGGCGATAATTAAAGGATCTGCAAGGTTGGCAACGATTAATTGATTTTCGCCCTGTTCAGAAAGACATCCAATAGCGGATAAAATAGCTGTGATTTCAGAAGGCAATGTTTGTTGATGGTTAAATATTAATGTTGGCTTGATAAGATCTTGTTCCACACAAGGTGTTAATTGCCATTGGTAGTGTGAACTTTGTTGTATCTTGGTGTCACTAGGTAACTCTTGATCAAAGTGATCGTTTTCTGTCGAAACACTGGCGAGAATAATATGTTCACACATATCTTTGGTTTCTGGTAATGCATCAGGTAACCAGCGAATATGTTGAAATCCTGCTAAGCGACACTGTTGATGCCATAATTCTGGTGATAAAAATAGTTTTCCTTTACGGATCTTTTCATCATGGAGGGGTAACACCAGTGGGCCAAAAACAAAATCAAATAAGCGAGCTTGTTTGGTTATTTCGCGCATAAGCAAATGACCATTGGAACGCAGTAAAGTACGAAGAGCAGTTAATGTATCTCCAATATGTTGAGTGGCATGAATAACATTAGCAGCAATAATAATGTCATAATAATCAGATTGAAAACCTTGTATTTCAGGGGATTGTTGTAAATTGAACTCTCGATAGTTAACAAATGAATATTGACTAAATTTTTGTGCGGCACGTCGGGTGAAGATAGGTGAAATATCGGTAAATTCGTATTCAACATGTTGTATGGTTGATAAAATAGGTAGCAGCCAAGAGGTGGTTCCTCCCGTGCCACCACCGACTTCAATAATTCGCAAAGGCTTAGCCACAGTGGGCTGGTAGTGAGAAAGTAATCCTTTAAGTACCGCGGCAGCAATTTGGTTAAAATAACGACCAAAACTAAAATCTTGATAGAGAACTTCAACACCTTGAGATGCACCTTCAGGAAAGATCACTGAAACAGGTTCAATCACGCCTGTCATCATATCGTAGAGTTGCTCTCCTGCTCGCTTGACGGTGTCAGGAATAGATTGAAGACCTTCGCTATCTAATTGTAATTGATGGAATAATAATGGTAATTTATCACTAGAAATAGATTTTATTTTTTTATAGTAGTTGTGCTGATTTATCTGTTGGTAAATATAATATCCATCCTCAACACAGGCCTCTAATAAACGTACTAATAATTGATAATAGCGGGGTAAAATGCGTCCTGCTCGCATAATATCGATTACAGACATGGGGGTATTCAACTCATGGCCTAAACACGAGCATATCATTTTATCGACGTAATAATTATGTAAAGTGGTAAGTGTTGAATTAAATGAGTTTAAACGAGGAAGATCGAGTGTTGTAAGCGCTTTTAATGCCGTTTCACGACCTTGGCTAATAGGTAAATCAAATGCGCTTTTTTGTGGTTGATATTTTTCACTATCCTTTTTTTCATACCAATAATATTGTTTTTCAAAGGGATAGAGAGGTAATGGTATATAACTTCCTTGAGTTTTAAACAGTGACTGCCATGGTAAATCATAGCCTGCAATAAATAGGGTTGTTGCAGCCTGTTGTTTCATCTGAATTTCATCAACTCCCATTCTGGCAGTTGGTATCCAACTAATCTCAGTAATGCCTTCACGTTCACCAAGATCACTTAATACAGAAGTTGGTCCTAATTCCATAGCATGGGTGACACCATGATTGACTAACGTTTGTATTGCATCTTGATACATAACTGTATTGCGTAGTTGCTGAGCCCAATATGATGGATGTTGAAGTTCTTTTTGAGAAATTAATTGCCCTGTATAGCCTGAGACTAAGGCTATTTTTCCTTGTGAGGCTGATAATGACTCAGTAAATTCCATCAATTGATCAAGAATATTATCAATATAAGAGGTATGAGCAGCACACACGTTATTCATTTCTCTAAATCGAATATTCTTTGCTTTCAATATTTGAGTAAACTTTTGCATATCATCGGGTTGCCCCGCGAATGATAAGTTGTTATGGCCATTAATTGCAGCTAATTCAACATGACATTGTTTAGCAATGATTTGAATATCTTGATATTCTGCAAATACAGCAATCATTTCACCATTAACATGACTTTCCATTAATTGTCCACTATATACAGCAAGTGGCATCATTTGTTCGATTGTATAGAAACCAGCGATAACGGCTGCGGCATATTCTCCGCAAGAATGACCTACAATTATTTCAGGTAAAATACCGATTGCTCGCCAATGTGCTGCCATTGCGATTTCATAGGCGACAATAGCCGCTTGAATATAACTGGCATTAACAAGTTTATCGCTATGTAGGCCAAACATGACTTCTTTTAACGGAAATGTTAAGTGTTGCAGGCATGCTTGCTCACAACGATCGATTGTTTCGGCAAATGTTGTTGAATGTTGGTACATCACTTTACCCATAGCAGGATATTGTGATCCCATACCAGAAAATAGCCACGCTATTTTCTTATTTGTTGATGTATGACCATATTGTATTAAAGAATCAGCACTTCCTTGAGAGAAAGCTAACAGTGAAATATCACTCTCACTTGTTAAGGGGATAGATAAGCGCCATGGTAAGTTGAGTTGTCTTTGCTGTAATGCATTATGAGCCAGAATGTTTGCTGGGGTAATTTTTATTAATGGTGCATAATCACCAGCAAGTTTTTTTAGACTCTCTTTTGTGGCGGCACTAAGCAATAATGAGTATTCAAAATTATTGTCTACCTCTTGTTCAGGTTTGATTGATACTAATGAGTCAGGCAATGATTGCACAATGATATGACAGTTTGTTCCACCAATACCAAATGAAGAAACACCAGCAGTTCGTATTCTGCTAGACCAAGCTTTAGGGTTTTTAGGAATGTAGAACGGGCTTTTTTCTATTTGTAATTGAGGATTTGGGTGATTAAAATGCATAGATGGAGGAATAAGTGCTTTATTTACCGCTAATATCGTTTTAATTAGGCCAGTGATACCTGCTGCTGTATCCAGATGTCCGATATTGCCTTTAACTGAGCCAATAGCGCATTTAGAAGCAGTAAGAGAGCGATCAGCGAAAACCTGACATAATGCACTAAACTCAATTGGATCACCTAATGGTGTAGCTGTTGCGTGTGCTTCAATAAGTTCAATATCTTCATTTTTAATATCGGCCAGTTGTATTGCTTCTCTAATAACTGAAACTTGGCCTGCTACGGAGGGAGCTGTGAATCCCGCTTTTTGATGACCATCATTATTAATGGCACTACCACGTAATACAGCAATAATTGTGTTTCCATCCACTAAGGCATCTTCAAGACGACGTAACACTACAATACCAAATCCATTACCAGCAAAAGTACCGTTTGCCTCTGCATCAAAAGGACGACAAATACCATCTGGTGAGAAGATCATGCCTTTCTGATATAGATAACCACCGGTTTGTGGAAATGTGATACCAATTCCACCAGCAATAGCCATACTGCATTCACCAGAGCGTAAACTTTCACAAGCCATATGTACGGCAACTAAGGAGCTAGAACAAGCGGTTTGTATAGTTAATGCTGGACCAGTTAAATTTAATTTATATGCAATACGTGTTGCGAGATAGTCTTTATCATTCCCTAATAATTTTTGCATGCCACGGACATGGCCAATATTGTGCAATGCTAAATCTTGCTGGGCAGGATAGCTGCTCATTCTTGCTGAAGCAAAAACGCCTGTTTTGATGGTTATATTGCAAGGGGCATATCCAGCATGCTCTAAAGCATGCCAAGCACCTTGTAAAAAAATTCTTTGCTGGGGATCGATAAGTTCAGCTTCTGAGCGTGAATAATTAAATAGAGTAGCGTCAAAATATTCCGCTTCATCTAACGGCGCGCCACGATTAACAAAATCAGGTGAATGATAAGTTTGTTCAGCGACACCTGCGGCTTTTAGTTCTTCTTCAGAAAAAAGACGAGAGCTATCGTGTTTATTAATTATGTTATGCCAAAATTGATCAATATTTTGTGCATCAGGGAAGCGACCAGAAAGACCAATAACAGCTATAGGTTCACTATTACCATAGAAAGTTTCAAAATTCAGCATGATTAATATCCTTTATCTACTATGAGTTCGTAGTTGTAACCGTTTCTTTCTCTTGTTTTTGTGTTTGTCTCGGTCGGAATATTGCTCACATGTTGGTGAAGTGTTTTGCCAAAGCAATTGCGCTAATGTACTTAGATTTGGACTAGCGAACAGATCAGTAATTGTAATATGGCTATAGCCATTTTTTTGTAGTGCTGCATGAAGTTGAACCAATTGTAAAGAGCTGGCACCTGCTTCGAAAAAATTTGTTTCAGGTGCTAACGTTATTCCAATAACTTGCTTAACAAGTTGTTGTAGTTTTTGTATTGTCTGACCTGTTTTTTGTGTATCAGTAGATTGTTTATAATGTGTGTTTTGATTATTTTTGGCATTGAAAACTGGGGTGATGACGAGATTATTGCATCTTGGTATAAGTTTATTTAGTGGCAATTGCCAAGATTGTGGTTCAGTAGCCAGTTTAGTGAGTATATGTTCATATTGCTGGAACATGGAAAAAATGGTTGTGTAGTCAAATAATTGTTCGACAAAATCCCAGTTTAAATATAATTCACCGTCTGACTCATATACTTGATGATCTAGCCATGTTTGTGGTGTTTGTGATATTCCCCAAACAGGTTTTAGCCATGAATGATGAGAAAGAAAACCTTCATCATGTTTATAGCCCAATGCACAGGTAAAAACGACAGGTATCTCTATATGAGACATCTGTCGTTGAATTGCCATTTCACGCATTACTTTAATGGCTGAAACACTACGATGTTGCATATCTTTATGTAAACGTTTTTGCATCATTGAGATACTGTTTGACCAAAGATCACAGGTATACCAATCGAGTAATTGTAATGAGGTAAAATCACCAAGTACTTCATTTATTTGAGGATGTACAGGATGCCGATTAAATAATGTCAAATTAATTGTTAACTCAGGGCTTTTACTCCATGCGGATAATGTGGCGCAATAAGCAGCAATCAAAAGTGCTGCTGGCGTAACATTATTTTGCTGAGCAACTTGTTGTAGTGCTTGCCAAACAGAAGTAGATAATGATGTTTGTAAACGCGAGAAGCGAGGTTGCACAATCTGTGCTGGATCTTTTATTAGTGGCAATTGTGGGGCTGGTGGTAATTGTGGTAAACGCGTTAACCAATATTCCCAATCATTTTGTGTGTTAATCGGATAGGCATCACAATCAATATAATCTCGAAAAGTAATATCTAGAGGGATAAATTGGTGATTTGGCTCCATATACAGTGTTTTTAGCTCACTGAAAAATATCTGCATACTCATTCCATCAAGGAATAAGTTATCAAGGCTAATAAAAATATGATCTGGTTGTTCTTTGGTCTTGATAACTTGAATAGTAAATAAAGGCCAAATTTCTGGATCATAAACAATGTTAGCAAGTTGAGCTCGTAATACTAGAAAAGCGTCACTTTTTTCTGTAGGGATATAATGCGTTTTAACGGAATAATAAGGAACTTTTTTAAGTACTTGTTGTTGTCCATTAATAATGACACCACGTAACATATCATGACGAGAAATCAACTGATTAATTGTACGTTCTAATTTAGGTACATCTAAATTTTCCGCTATAAAATGGACAAAAAAATGTGTACCAACACCCCCAAGTGTAAAATTATTTTGCCGTCCAACTAAGTAAGCTTGCTGAATATCAGTGAGTGGAAATGGATTGTATCTATACGCCTCGTTATGTGAAATTGCTGGCTGTTTTTCGAAAACTTCGCTCTGCTTTATATTTTGTGCAAAATCAGAAAGGATCGGATAAGCAAAGATATGCTCCAGTTCAACTTGGTAGCCAATATGGTTTAAATCAGAGATCAATCGAATAGCAACTAGGCTATCTCCCCCTTCACGAAAGAAATGACTGTGACGGTGTATCTTGTTGGTGCCAAGGAGCTTTTGCCATATTGTTATGATGATCTGTTCTTTACCATTGATAGGTTGTTGATTTAGGTATTCTTCTTGGTATTCCTGACAATACAATTTTAATGATTGGTTATCTATTTTGCCATTTGCGGTTAAGGGGAACTCAGTTAGAAAATAAATATGTTTTGGGATCATATAGTCTGGTAAAAATTGGCGCAAATCATGCTCTAGCTTATTTTTATCTGGTAAATAAATTTTTTCTGGTGCTTGGTATAACTGTGTCAATATTTCGCCGTTAACTCCTTCACTTTTATAAGTCGCAGTAGAAGCGCTAAAGATATCTTTGCATTTTTTTGCTGTTAATAATTCATCAGCAGGATCACTACCATTTTGTTGTAATAAAGAGATGCTTATCAGTGATTGTGCAGGGGCATGTAACACTTCTTGTATAAAAATCATTCCACTCGGAGCACAGAGTGAAACGAATTTTTGTATCTCTTTTTGTGGGCTGTCTAATCGATGAAGATAATTGTTCATCCAAATGATATCTGCACTATATCGATTTTTATGAAGAAATACTTCTGTAAGAGGCTCAGCATAACTATTTTGATAATCTGATAAATTTTGGTTAGCTTGCGTTACCATTGAAAGAGACTCATCAGTTAGCAGTAGGGTAACCATATTAGTGGGTAATCGTTGCAGAATATAATTTGCTGAAATACCGCTTCTAGCACCTAATTGAATGATTTTTATTGGCCTTTTTAGTGAATGATGAAGTTCTCTTATTTGTTGTAGTAAATTTTCTAAGGAGTAGTGCATTCCATCAATACGCATAGTGACTTGTTCTGGTGACCAATAGGGATCATCAAATAGTGTTAGAGCTGATTTTTTACCTTTGAGTATGTCTGTTAAATTGTTTTTGTGGCGCTGCAAATTTTCTATTAGCGTTCGCTGGGTACTATTAGTTGGGGGGGAATTGAGTGTAGTTTGTGGATATTGTGCTATTAAATTTAGCCAATTAGCCATTAATGACTGATAGCTAGCGATAATGCTATGGTCATCTGCTGATTTTTTTTCTGACAAGAGGTTGTCGAAATCAATATTTTGTTCAGTAAGATAATCATATAAAAATCCAGCTATGATTGCCGTTTCTTGGGATTGTTGTTGTACATTTATTGGGGTTGAGCGCAGATAGTAGAGGGGAGAAAAGGTGCTATTTGAACTGATAATATCCTGGTAATTACCCGAATTTAGTATCACAAAAGAGTGTAATGCTTTTTCTTTATTACCATTACCAAGGCATAGTGTAATCGCATTTTGCACACCCTGAAGCTTATTGAATGCAGCATCAATTTCCCCTGGTTCTATACGGTATCCGCCAATCTTAACTTGGCGGTCACGTCTTCCTAAAAATTCAAGTATACCGCCAGGGAGATATCTTCCCATATCACCTGTTTTATACCAATTTTCACCATTTTGTTTTACAAACTGTTGTGCTGTTTTTTCGGGATCGTTTAGGTAGCCTAACGCAACGCCTGCACCACCAATCCAAAGTTCTCCTGATACCCAATCAGGGCAATCTTCTCCTCTAGCATTAACAATACGATAACGTTGGTTGGATAAAGGATATCCATAAGGTATCGAGCTCCAGGATGGGTCTAATGTTGTGACATTAAAATAGTTAGACCAAATAGCGGCTTCTGTGGCACCTCCCATGGCGACTATTTGTCCATCAGGGCAGAAATTATAGTAACGTGTCGGGAGATCAAGCCCAATCCAATCTCCAGAGAGATAGATTAATAGCAGCGATTGTGGAATGGATGACCCTATTCCTTCTGCATAGGTTAGTAACATATCAAACAGTGCAGGTACGCTGTTCCAAAGTGTTATTTTATGTTGGTTAATAAGTCGTAACCATGCATCAGGATTACGGCGCTCATCTTCTTTAACTAATACAAGAGTCCCTCCGGCATTTAAAACACCGAAAATATCATAAACAGACAGATCAAAATGTAGTGCTGATATGGCAAGTACCCGATCTTTGTCTGAAATGTTATATCGCCGATTGAGATCAAGGCAGGTATTCATTGCGCTGGCATGGGATACAACAACACCTTTAGGCTCTCCAGTAGAACCTGAAGTATAAATAACATAAGCTGCTTGATGAGGAGATATATCTATATTGTGTAGTGGTTTATTCTCGGAGGGTTGAACTTTTTGCCAAACAATTCTGTTACAAAATGTAGCATAGATTGAATAGGATGGATCGCTATCAGATACGATGAGTAATGAAAGCTGAGCATTTTTAGCAATGCGGTTTATACGTTCTTCTGGTTGTAGTACATCAATCGGAACATAAGTTCCCCCCATTAATAAAATAGCCAGAACGCTAATGATTTGCCCTACTCCTTTTGGCATACATACACCAATTCTGTCTTCTGGTTTATAACCTTGTTGTATTATTTGATCACTGAGTATTGTTGCTTTAGATAATAATTTTTTGTAGCTCCATTCCTGAGAGTCGATATCAATGACAGCAATTTTTGATGAATTTGAATAATTATGGAAAATAGACTTATGCAGTGTATGTGGTAATAGTGAATTATCTTTTTTGATAACTGATATTCTATTTTTTAATTGTTTTTTAGGAATTAAATCAGGTTGGGTTTCAATCCAGGCATTAGGATCGTTGGCAAGTTGGCGTATACGAGAAATATAAACATCAAATATTGTTGTTATAACATCATTCCGGAACAAGTCATTGTTATAATCCCACTGTAAAACAATATTTCCACTTTTGTTAATTGCCATGTGATCAAGCCAAACTTGTGGGGTTTGTGATATTCCCCATCCTATAGAACCTAATACAGATTCTATATTTTTATCAATAAGTGGTTGATTAATATGGCTAGTAAAGACAACAGGACACCCATAAGGATGGGTGCCATTTTTACGAAGGTCTCTAATGATATCAATACCAGAATAATCAGAATGTTGCCAAGCTTCAATAAATGTATTTTGATTGTCTTTAGATAATGAAATTAATGGTCGATTGTCTGTTTTCATTTCTAAAAGAATGACATTAGTAAAATCAGCTATAATATTATTAACTGCAGGGGCTAATGGCTTTCTATCAAATAATGTAAAGTTGAGTAATAAGCTATTTTGGCCAGTCCATCTTGCAAGTACAGATGAGAAACAGGTTGCTAATGCAATGGAAGGTGTAATATTATTTTCTTTAGCCAAATTACTAAAGTTTTTCCATTCTTTTGAGCTAAATGTCCAGCTAAGGCGTTTAATTTTTATTTTATTTATTTTTTCTGGATCCATATATAATGGCAGAAGAGGAGAGTCTGGTAGGTTTGGGATTTTATTTTTCCAATATTGATATGCTGATTCTTTGTTTTCATACTGTTTTTTATCTTGTAAATAATGGTAAAAGTCATAGTGCTCATCTAACTGAGGCAGTATTTCTCCGCTCAATAATAAACAAAGTTCAGTAAAGAGTAATGAATAACTTGTACCATCTGCAATCAACATATCAATATTAGTACATAAACGATATCTGTTGTTAGGTAGCGATATCATGTGAAAATCAATTAACTGACCGCTTTCAACATTTAGTACCTGATGGCTTAATTTTTCCCGTAATTGTAAAAGTTTTTTCTCATACTCATCTTTTGGTAATTTACTAAAATCATGATATGTAACATATTTTCTATTTGGGTTAGGAGACCAAAATTGTGTACCCTGTTGGTGAAATACTATATTCAACATGGGATGACGTTTTGATAATAATACTAATGCTTTCTCTAGACTTTCCGGAGTAAATTTAGGGGTGCCATCAAATTCTTGATAAATTTGGCAAGCAACACCACCAAGAGTTTGTTTATTCAAACGGCCGACAAAATAGGCATGTTGTATAGGTGTAAGTGAAAACTCACCAGCATTTTTTATTGTTTTATGTGTATATATATTATCTTTTCTTTCTTTTTTATTTATATCTGATTTTTTTAATATTTTATACCATCCTTTTATTGTTGGATTTAAATACAAATCTTTTAATGTTATAGCATAACCATTTTTTTGGAAAATATATAAACATTGCATAAATCCAATTGAATCAAGACCTAATTTTATCAGATTGTCCTTATCTGAAAATTTATTTTTGTCAATGTTTATTTGCTTGGAACATAATTCTTTTATGTTATTAATATCACTTAATATTTTCATTTCTATACCTTAATTATGAGTTATTTATGGCGGAGGATTGCCATTGGTACAGTACTTGAGCTAATGTTTTCATGGACCAATCCTTCTCTTGATGCCTCCTTAATTACTTGTTCAATTCCAAAAGTATACCAATCTCTTTCTATATTAAAATTTCGTATGACTTTATCGTCTTCTATGATTTTAAAATTCATATTCCAACGAATAGCCTCTTGATCTATAGGTTTGCCACTTAAATAAATTTCATAGATATGGTTCCCTATTTTTTTACTATTTAATAGTATCTTAGAAATGTTACAAGGCGTATTAAACGGCATTGTATCTACCAAAATAGCACCTTTTTTTTCTAGCCCATTTGCAAGCTTATTCCATAATATTTTTCTATCATTCTGATTAAAATATCCTATACAGCCACATATAATAGCGGCAGAAAATGATTTTGGTAGAATGGTATTTTGAAATGTATCAGCAATCACAGTTACTTGGTGTTGTATTTCAGGTAACATCATAATTCTTGTCATTAGGCCAATACGCATAGATGCAGACGGTTCAATTGCAAAAATATGTATGTCTGGAAACATTTGCGCAATTATACTTAATTCTTGGCCAGTGCCGGAACCTATATTTAACCAGTTGCCTGTTTTTACTCCCATAAACTTCAAGGATTTTATAAATGTATCTTTACGAGTTTCCCAATGAGGTTCGCTTAAAATATCATACATTTCAGCAGACTGAGTATAATAATCTTCATAGTTATCCATTCTGTAATTACCTTATTCAATTTCCTACTAATTATACATATTGCTCAAAATTGTTTGATGAAATATTTAGTTTAAGGCGTTTTTTTATTAATTTAATGGAAATTAGTACTGCGATAAAAGTATAAATAGATGATATTGCAAAAACAAAATGATAAGACCAGTTCTCCGCTGTCCAAGTGCCTAATAGAGTAGCAATGATTGCTGTAAAAGCATTTGTACATTGGAAAATAGTGAAATCAATACCAGCTTGTTTCAATGAAGATAAGCTCATTAAACCAGTGTAAAAAGAAACTAGTCCTGCAGAAAAAAGAATATATTTGAACCCTATAAGTAAAAAAAGTATTTCATGTGGGATATATTTTATTCCTATAGCCATGGATATGAAAGTAAAAATTAAACCTTGTAAACCATAGGTAATGAAAATTGATTTCCATATGCCAAATACTTTTATTAATATACCACCTAAAAGTGTTCCAAATAGGCTTGCACAAAAATTGAAGCTTCCTATTAATAGTGCAATATTATTTAATGTAATATTTATATCTATTAATAGAGGTCCGGTAATCATATCTGTGATTCTGTTACCTCCTTCTAATAAAACTACTAATAAAATACCAATTCTTACCTCTTTTCGATTAAATGCATATGATAATTTGGGTATATGGTAAGTTTCAGATGTGGTTAGTCTATCTGATTCTTTAAAGTAGAGTGTTGGAATTGTAAGTAATATGATGGTTAGAGCTGATATAGCAAATGCAGTATTTAAGCTAAAATAACTGGAAATTAATAAAAAACCACTAGTGCCTAATAATGCTCCTATTTCTCCTCCGCCAACTTGGGCAATATTTCCCCACCCTCTATTACTTGCCTTAATCTGTTCTACCGCCATGCCATCACATGCAATGTCAATAGTCGATGTTAAGAATGCACATAGGATAAATATTCCAAAAATCCAAAGATTATTCAGTTTGCTTATATTATCGTTAGGGTTTATTAGAATAAGTAAAAAAACTAAAAGAGCAACCAATGATTGACCAATAAGAATCAAGTTACGTGAACGGCGAAATTTTTTTCCAAAAGGTAATCTCAGGCGTTCAATAAATGGAGACCATAAAAATTTAAGTGTCCAAGGAAGCATAAAAAGTGAAGTCAATCCAATTAAAGAGAGAGAAAATCCTTCACTTCTTAGTAAGGTTGGTACAGATTGCATGATAATCATTGATATAAGGGTTTGGGTGATATAAACCCCACCTATAGCCATAATGATCCTTCTGTTGGCTGATAACTCATAACAGATTGATTTATAGCAGCAATGATCCTTTTGTTTTTTGTCATTGGTTTGCACTCTATTAACCCACCTTAATATTCATGTTTTCTGTTACTCAGCACACTTTCATAAGTATATATAATTTTCATGCTCAAAATGTGATCAACCTCAAATAATAATAACAATGCAAATGATATTAATTCGCATTAACATTTCGGCGTAAAGTGCCATTGCACATTTTGGGGTTTATATGGAAAATAAAGGAACTTTATTTAAATCTATATCTTTTGTAGCGGCTACAATGGTAACAGTAAGCTCTGTAGCTGCCACAGAACAGCATGATAATACAATAACTGTTACTGCAACTAAGCGCATTCAAAGTAGTTTTGATGTAATTGGTAATGTGAATGTTCAAACTGATGAACAGTTAAAAAAATCTTTAGTTAATCAAACTGATGATTTGAGCGCAGTTTTTCCTGAGTTGTTATCTGCAAACCGAAGTTCGCGTATTTATAACAATATGACTCTTCGGGGCCAATCTTCGGCCGATTTCTTTTCTCCAAGTTTGGGACTGTTTGTTGATGGTGCTCCCCAGCTTTCTCAATCGTATGCTCAATCTCTTCAAGGGGTTGAGCAAGTTGAGCTACTTAAAGGCCCACAAGGAGTTATTTATGGGCGTGGCACATTGGGAGGGATTATCAGTGTTATTACCAAAAAACCCAGTAGTCACGCTGAAGCATGGTTAGGGGGGCAATATTTTGGTCAAGGGGAAAGAATCAATACAGGAGGAAGCACTGGCTACATGGAAAACGGCTGGGCTTTTCAGGGGAATGTTAGTCTCGATAGAAATAATGGTTCTTTGAACAATCCAGCATGGGATAAAAAAAATGTTGATAGCAGAGATATAAAAGCTGGATGGTTGTCTGCTAATTATATTTCCCCTGATACATTATTTGAGTCTAATTTAAAAGTAGGTGGAGAAAATTACCATTCTCATGAGGAATATTTTGTTCCTTTTTCACCTCTTTCACGTTCAAAAATTGATACTGAATGGTTATATGAAACACCTAATCTTAAACGTAAATTAAAAAATATTTCCTGGAATACAGGTTATGATTTTAATGATGAATGGAAGTTTAAAACGATACTTTCTTATCAAAATATGGATATAGATAGATTGTTTATGGACGGAACGTTACAAGATGATTCTCAGGATATTTTGTATTCAGAAGCAAGAGCTAATTATGAGGGGGGGGATCTAAGTGGAATTATAGGGGTATCATTTCAAAAGATGGGTTATAGACATGATAATTTATCTGTAGGGAAAGTCGGAATGGGAGGAAAAAAATCTGATAATGATATTTATAATTACTCTGGATATTTTGATGGTGCATACAGGATAAATGACAATTGGGAGTTAGGTGCAGGGGCTCGTTTTTCTCACGAAAAAGCAAAAACTCGAATGATTATTTTAGAAAAAGGAAAAGGTGAGTCTAATTATAATAATAATGCAGTTTTTAATGCCTTTATTCCACGAGCAAGTATCGCCTGGCTTCCAAATGAGCAGAATCGTATATGGTTTGGAGTTGGCCGCGGTTTTAAACCTGGTGGTTTTAACAAAGAAGGGGTTGATAAACTAGCTCTGAATTCTTATAAATCGGAAATTGCCACGGAAATGGAATTAGGTTGGAAATGGCACAGTGTTAATGATAACCATATGGCCGAAATTACTTTATATCAAATAGATAGTAAAGATGTTCAAGGATATGTAGGTGTTATTGGTTATCAGGCATTATCTAATATGGGAGATTCAAGAAGTCGAGGGATAGAATATCTTTGGAAATCAAAGCTTACCCCTAATCATAGTATTTCACTGGGTGGCATGTTCAATCAATCAGAGTTTACCAGTGGAGAACATAAAAATAAAAGACCTGCTTATACTCCTAGTTATAGTTCATTAATTTCATGGGAGGGCTTATATGGCAAGGAGCAAAAGTGGTCTTCTCGGATTGCAGTCAGATTTAATGGACCATTTTACTTTAATGAGCAAAATAATTTAGAACAAGGGCATTATACTGTTGTTGATGCATCAATATCATGGCACCCTACAAAGCAATATGAACTTAGTATCTATGCGAAAAATATTGGTGATGCTTTATATCGAACGTATGCATTTGGTAATAAAGCACAGCTAGGTAATCCGAGAGAGATCGGGGTTCAGGGAAGTATTAACTTTTAGGGTATAGTAAAATCCGCCTGCGCCAAAAAGCGGGTTTTTATTGTCAGCCTTAAACCACCACCTAAGCAGGTGATGATTGACCCTGTGAGGCTATAGCCTGAAGGAAACCCATGTTAAAAAACTACCTCTTACTCACCACAAGTAAAGAGGAAATAACATGGGTTTATACAGAAGTTCATCACATGTGTATTGACGTTGCAAATATCATCTAGTTTGGACTCCTAAATATCGTTATAATATATTGAAAGATAAAGTAGGAAAAGAGCTTTATAGAATAATTTATATTCTCTGCATTATGAAAGACTGTGAAGTATTGGTGCTAAATGTTCAGCCAGACCATGCTTATTTAGTTGTAATGATCCCACCTAAACTATCAATATCAACACTAATGGGAGTCCTGAAAGGACGTAGTACGATAAGGTTATATAATCGATTTCCACATATACGTAAGAAACTTTGGGGTAATCATTTTTGGGCTAGGGGATATTTTGCTGATACGGTGGGGGTTAATGAAGTCATCATTAGGCGTTATGTAAGGCATCAGGATAAAGTTGATCAAGAGCTCGACCAACAAATGGAATTGTTGGGGGATTAATAAAGAATATAGCCCCCTTATAGGGGGCCCAATTTAAAACCACCTCTTTTAGAGGCGGTATTTTACACCCGCCGTTTTCTTTTTTTTCGGAAAACTAATTTCCTATTGAGAGCGCTTGCTTTTCTGCGCACAGTGTGCCTGTGACTTTATTTTGTTAACTCAGGACAGAAAATGCGTATGAAAACTCTCCCGATATGTCTTGCCCTGACCTCACTGTTGTTGGGGGGCTGTGCAGACAAGCCAGCCCAGCCTACGGAAGCGGCGGCAGACATCGCGATTCCGCTCAACGTCGGTTATGCTCAGCCGCTGCTCCCAGATATTTATCCGTCAGCCCCGGAAGTGGTGCGTTATGACCGTTACCGGCTGGTTGATATTTCGCCTTCA
Source organism: Providencia sp. PROV119 (assembly GCF_028482435.1). NCBI lineage: Bacteria > Pseudomonadati > Pseudomonadota > Gammaproteobacteria > Enterobacterales > Morganellaceae > Providencia > Providencia sp. PROV119. The sequence goes on along the minus strand of NZ_JAMPQL010000015.1, from coordinate 92,542 downwards.
CAGGCACAGCGTTACCCGCTGGAACAAATTGTTCATCTGCGTATTCCTGCTTCCGTCTCCCCGACAGTCGGGGATGCGCTACATTATGCCCTGCGTGATTCCGGATATCGTCTGTGCACGTCCGATGGACAGGCGAACCACCTTTATCGTTTGCCGTTACCCGCTGTTCATTATCAGATGGGATCGATCCGCCTGAATGTGGCGTTACAGATCCTTGTCGGTCCGGCCTGGCAGTTGTGGGTGGATGATGTGCAACGGGAAGTGTGTTACCGACTTCGTCCGGAATACACGCCATCTGCGCCGGATGCAGGAATGAGCGGCGCTTCATCCGTCTCTGTGGTCACCCCACTTTCTGCGGGCAGTACGCCATTACCGGTGCCACCGGTGCTTAACACTTCCACTGGTCATACCGATGTGAATAAGGTTCATCGCGGAGGGTGGCTGAAATGACTCATTCTGAAGAATTGTCCGTAACCCCATTACATAAAAAAATTTACCGGGGGGTGATTGTGACGGGCGTGGTCGCCTGTGCTCTGGTGGCCGGTATCCCGCTGTTTATCCACAGTAATGTTATCAGTTCACACTCAGAGGCTCTGTCACAACTCGGACAACGATTACAGGCGATTGAGATGAAGATGGCTGACTCTGTCACGGATGACCGGATGAATGCGCAACTGGACGTGCTCCGTCAGGGGCTGACGACGCTAAAACAGGATGTGGCATCACAGCGCGACACCCTCAGAACGGTGACAGCACAGCTGGCGGTGGCCGGCAAACCGGATGAACAGATCGCCGTACTGTCTGACGGGCTGGAAAAACGGCTGGCACAACTGGAAACCCGCCAGGCACAGTGGGCACTGGCGTTACATCAGTTGCAGGAACAGCGTCAGCCGGAACAAAAAACGGTCAATCCCCCGGTTGTCAGGGCAAAACCCGCCACGCCGGAAACTTCCCGTCTCGGGGCTTCTGTCCGTCCATCCCGGACCGTGCCGTTTCAGTTAACCGCGATTGAACAGCGGGGCGGTCGTCTTCTTGCCGCACTGGCTCCTGCGGATATTCGTCAGCTGGGGCAGGTACAGTTACTGCCGGTAGGCGGACGTTATCAGGGCTGGGAAATGACCGACATTCAGACTGATCGTGTGACATTACGTTATCAGGGGCGCACAGTGACGTTGCGCCTGCCATAAAAGGAATGCCGTGATGAAAAACATAAGATGCGTGGTTTTACTGGGTGGGTGTCTGATGTCCGCACCGCTGACAGCTGCACAGTCTGTTTCCGGGGCAACCCGACCGGTTCAGATTGAGGCGGGGAAATCGGCTGAGAGTCAGACACAGTCATTGCAGTATGAGGCGCAGGAATGGGGACTGAGTGCGGAGGAGTATGCCCGTTTTGAGGCGCTGATGAAAGGGCGGCGCGGTATTCAGTCTCCCGGACTGGATCCCCTGACGACATTGGGTATTGAGGCCCGGTCAGACGAAGAGCGCCGCCGGCTGGCTGAAAAGTGGGTACAGCAGGAATTTGCCAGGGCAGAAAAAGAGCTGGCGTTTCAGCGGGAAGTAGATGCTGCCTGGAAGCGGCTCTATGGTCAGGTATTACCGGTCAGTCTGGGAACATTCGGCAGGATGGAACAGGGAACAGCGCAGCGCCGGCAGGCACTGTTTGTGCAGGCGGAAAATTGTAGCGCGTGTGATGCCCGTCTGGCTACTCTGCTGGCCGGCAAACAGCCGTTTGATATTTATGTGCTGGGGACAAAGGGGGATGATAACCGCCTGAGGGCTTGGGCCAGACAAAAAAATATCCCGGCAGAGCGCGTCAGAAAGCGGGAAATTACGTTAAATCATGATGGCGGTCTCTCGCTTCAGTACGGACTGACCACCACACCGGTGGTGATGCAACAGTTACCGGATGGGCGGTGGCGTCCGCTCACACCTTAATCCGGAGGCGTGATGCGTAAAAATTCCCTGCTCACTCTTGTCCTGCTGCTGTTTTCCGTGCCGTTACCGGCTCGGGAGGTGCCGCCGGGCTACCGTGAGGTGGCCCGGCAGGAGAATGTACCAGCAGAAGCCCTGTATTCCCTGGCACTGACGGAGTCATCCTGGACATTACCGGCACATCACCCGCAGGCCGGTGAAATCCATCCCTGGCCGTGGACGCTGAATGTGGCTGGTAAAGGATACCGTTATCCGACACGGCAGGCCGCCTGGCAGGCTTTACAGTCGTTTTTACAGACGACATCCCCCAGACGTATTGATGTGGGGATTGCACAGGTGAACTGGGGCTGGAACGGGCATCACTTCCGTTCCGCCTGGGAGGCCTTTGATCCTTATACCAATTTGCATGTGGCCGCCCGCATCCTGCGCCGCTGTTATGAGGCGTCACCGGGTAGTTGGATCCGTGCCGCCGGCTGTTATCACCATCCGGCGGGCGGTCAGCCCGCAGTACGCTATAAAAATAGTGTCCGGCGTCAGCTGGCGACACTGACGGGCGGTACACAACCCGTTCCCGCTCATTTACCGGCAGTCAGTACAGATCGGGCTGTATCGTTTGTGTGGATAGAACCGGAGAACAAAACCGATGCGAAATAATCCTGAAGAAAAGACAACGCGAGCCTTTTATCCCCTGCCCGTCTTGGGGATGCTGCTGTTTTGCGCAGCCGGCGGCAGTCAGGCGGCATTAACGGTGGTGGCGGATTATGGCGGGCAACCGGCAGCACCTTTTTATGACGCGATAAATAATGCCCCGAATGAATGGACAGCAAAGCCGGCGTCCCGCCCTCTGCCGTCCGTGATGGCCCCGTCAATGGTGTTGCCGGTTGAGACACCGGAAATGACGCCGGGGGAGGTGGATGACCGCGTCCTGCATTTACCGGGGATTGGGGCACTGTATCTGGTGGGGGATGATCCGTTATCCCGGGCATGGCTCACACAGCACGCAGCCCAGCTGAATGCAATGAATGCGGCCGGGATGGTGGTGAATGTGAAATCGGAAACCGGGTTACAGGCGCTTCAGGCGCTGGCTCAGGGAGGACTGCTCTCCCCAGCTTCTGGCACCGATTTAGCTCACCGTCTTCAGTTATCACATTACCCAGTTCTGATCACGGAAACCGGGTTGACCCAGCAGGTGAAGTAATGTTACCGCCGATATGGCCTTCAGATGGGGTTGACTCCCCGGCATTCTGGTTGGCCGTGCTGATGTGGTGCGTGTTCTTTGTTGTGATGAGACTCCTGGGGAAAAAAAACCGTCCTGCCCGCCGTCATCGTCACTGTCACGGGAAAGAATCGCGTGTACCGGAAAAAGAAAATCCGTCAGATCCTCCCTGGGGTTGAGTGCAGTGAGCACATTGTTTTCCGGACGTGTCGGTGAATTTTCAAACAGTGTTTCCAGTGGAAACGCTGGATGATTTTTGAACACTGTTTCCACTGGAAACACCGGTGAATTTTTAAACACTGTTTTCCGGGGTAACACCAAAAAAGAGTTTGAGAGAATGAGTGATCGTTATGTGATAGAGGCCTGGCTGCGACCGGCCGTGGAATTGAACAGTGCTCTGGTGTCCGGCGGGGCGGCGTTTGTGTGTGCGGTAGCGCCCTGGGCAGTGGCATTGTCTCCGTCCGTGAGTTATGTCACCGCCGGTGCGTTTGCCGGTTTTTCCGCATTGCGGGCACATCAGGGATTCCGGGTATTACGTTACCGCCGGAATCTCCGGCGTCTGCCCCGCTATCAGGTGACGTCGGCACAGGTGCCGGTCAGCCGGCAGCGTCTGTTTCTGGGAAAAGGGTTTCAGTGGCAGCAAAAACACACGCAACGCCTGCTGGAAACCCAGCGTCCGGAAGTGGAGCGGTATGTTCAGCCGCCGGCACATTACCGGCTGGCCCGGCAGTTTGAACTCCGTTTTGAATCCCGTTTTCCGGCGGTTTGCCGGCTTTTGCAAAAAGACAGTTGGCTGAATCCGGTCCGCCCGCTGACGCCGGTGGGGGGGAATCCGGTGTTACACGGTGTGGAGCCGGATGAGGTGAATGTGACCATGGATTTGCGTGAACGGGTTGGTCATATGCTGGTACTGGGGACCACCCGTGTCGGCAAAACCCGTCTGGCGGAAGTGCTGATCACTCAGGATATCCGCCGGGGGAATATCACGATTGTTTTTGATCCGAAAGGGGATGCGGATTTATTGCGCCGGATGTGGGCGGAAGCGCATCGTGCGGGGCGCAGTGAGGAGTTTTATGTTTTTCACTTGGGCTGGCCTGATATCAGTGCCCGTTATAACGCCATCGGGCGTTTTGGCCGAGTATCGGAAGTCGCGGGGCGGGTTGCCGGCCAGTTATCCGGGGAAGGGAACAGCGCGGCGTTCCGGGAGTTTGCCTGGCGGTTTGTTAATATCATTGCCCGGGCACTGGTTGCTCTGGGGGAGCGTCCGGATTATGCCAAAATTTTACGTTATGTCACCAATATCGGGGAACTCTATCAGACATATTCGATGCAGGTGATTAAAGCACAACTACCTGATTTGTTTGCCCAAATCGAGAATGCGCAGAACGCGCTGACGGTCGAGGATGTGCCCCGTCATCTGCAAAGTGATCCGAAAGCTGTGGCTATCTGGGCAACGGAGCTGGCGTTAAGTAGTGAGAAAGGGAAAAAAATCTATGATCCGATTTTGGACGGGCTGCGCAGTGCGATCCGTTATGACCGGACCTATTTTGATAAAATAGTGGCTTCTCTGCTGCCGTTACTGGAAAAACTGACTACCGGAAAAACTGCCGCCCTGTTGTCGCCGGATTACACCAATATGCAGGATCCCCGTCCGATTTTTGACTGGCAGCAGGTGATTCGGAAAAAAGGGATTGTATATGTCGGGCTGGATGCGTTATCGGATGCGGAAGTGGCGGCAGCGGTGGGGAATTCCATGTTTGCGGATTTGGTCTCGGTAGCCGGGCATATTTATAAATTCGGGACTCAGGATGGACTGCCGGAGGATGAGCACGCCGGAAAATTACCGATCAGCCTGCATTGCGATGAATTTAATGAACTGATGGGGGATGAATTTATTCCGTTACTGAACAAGAGCGGCGGCGCGGGGATTGAAGTGACGGCCTACACACAGACCTGGTCTGATATTGAAGCCCGGCTGGGGAATGCGGCGAAATCGGCGCAGGTCACCGGTAACTTTAATACGCTGGTGATGTTGCGTGTCCGTGAACTGATGACCGCGAAATTACTGACGGAACAGTTACCGGAAGTGGATATTTACACCAAAACCCTGGTATCCGGGATCACCGATATTTCCAATCCGAGGCAGGGGAGTGATTTTACCTCCAATACCCAGGACAGGGTCAGTATGGTGGCTAAACCGCTGCTGTTACCGGCAGATATTATTCAGTTACCGAAAGGACAGGCGTTTGCGCTGCTGGAAGGCGGGAAGTTATGGAAAATCAGGATGCCCCTGCCGGCGGCAGAGGCTGATGCCCTGATGCCACCGGATTTACAAAAAATCGCACAGTATATGGAGAAAAATTACCGTACCGGCGAAACTTGGTGGACTGCGTCATCATTTTCGGATGCGCGGCATGACAGCGGCGGTATGAATGTGGCTGAGATGGCACCGGATACCGAAGGGGGCAACGATGGCAACTGCTGAGGTACGTCAGGAAACCCCGCGTCACCCGGCAAAAGACCCCGGTTTGCCGGCTAAATTGTTGTGGCACTGGCCGTGGGCCATCATCGGGGTATTACTGGCCTCCTGGGTATGCAGTCTGTTGATTGAGTGGGTCGGGATTGCGTTTTTCTGGGCGGACGAAGGGGCGGAGCACAGCCGGCAGGTGATGTTAACCGAGAGCGGGTATCTGTCAGAAGGGTTTACCCGTAGTCTGCTGATGTCCAGTCCGGCGCAGTGGCTGGCTCATACCGTTGAACAGGCATACCGGTGGCTGTTTGTGGAGTCCGGGCTGATGGAGAGCTGGCAGAACGTGTATCCTGTCAGCGGGAATGCAGTTGCCCGTGAACTGGATGACTGGCGGATTTGGTTTGTGTCCGAGCTGAGAGACTATCTGCTGGCGACGGTTTATGTGACGCTGACCTTTTTTATCCGGGTGACTATTCTGGTGCTGTCGATGCCCCTGTTTGTTATGGTGCTGTTGGTGGGCATGGTGGAAGGCTTTAACCGGCGTGATTTGCGGCGTTATGGTGCCGGGTATGAATCCAGTTTTGTGTATCACCACGCCAAGCGTTTTGTTAAGCCGGCCTTTTTTGTTCCGTGCATGATTTATCTGTCCTGGCCGTCTGCCATTTACCCTAATCTGGTGTTGTTACCGGCGGCTCTGTTGTTCGGGCTTGCGGTGGCAGTGGCTACCGCGTCATTTAAAAAATATTTATAGGCGCTGGGCAGAGACACACAACACTTGTTTTTGTGTGTCTCTGTCAGCAGACAAGCGGCTAGGCCGCGCGTCAGTGGTGTGATGGGGTTATCCTGCGCTGATTGATGGATTGATGAGTGTGAGCAGTAAATAAAGTGGCGGGTTGTCTGTCGTGATGAGTTGCCAGCCACATTGTGTCAGCAGTTCAGCTAGTGCGGCGATATCACCTCCGATTTTTACAGGTAGGTGTGCGGTCTGATGACCGTCAGTATCAAAAGCCTGCTCCAGTGCATTTTTGGATAAACAGATGGTGTTGCTGAGCGTATCCGGGCTCACCGCATGTCGTCTGTGCCACGATTTATCACTCAATAACTGATAGGCAAAGCCTGCCTCCTTGGCCGATTCAAGCGCATAAGTGAGCCGGAACAGATCGCTCTGCTCGTGTAATGCGCCTGTACAGGAGCGGTACAGATAATCCAGTTTTTGTGGCAGTTTGGCCCGGCTCCCCAGTGTACGTCCCTGTTGAAGCAGCCAGTCAATATCCGGCGTAACGTCACGGTCAAAACGGCGTTGCTTTTTGGCGGTTGCCAGCCAGCGTATTAAAAACAGGTTTTTCTGCATGTCGGACTGCACCAGCCCCTCCCTGCGGGCCAGATGCAGGGCAACCAGTGCACACCAGGCAAAATGCCCAGTTTTTCGGGTGATGGTCTGACTCATAGGCTCACTTTTATTTATTCATTTCAGCTATTTTCGCAAAAAGCAAGCAATATAAAATTAAAAAATTTGGAAAACTAATTGTTTGCTGTTTTTTCTGTCCGCCTTTTTTACCCTGACTCCACGTTAACCGTCTTTAAGGAGTCGTTATGCGATTATTTTCTCCGCTTATTTCCCTGTTTGCGTTGGTTGTCAGTGCATTTGGGGTATTGCCTGCTCAGGCCGCTGAAAAAGATGAACTGGCGCTGACGTTAAAGCAGCTCGATCACATCCAGGCCAGCCTGGAGCGCGCCCGTATTCAGGCAAATCAGGACAATCACGCCCGTTTTTATTTTGATTATTCCCGCGCCTCCAGAGAGGTGGAGATTATCCGGCAGGGGATTGTCCGCTATCTGGAGCCTTCCCGGGCCCAGCCCACGGTGCCGGTTAATGTGGCGGAGCCGCTGCGCGGGGATTACCGCCGGGAGCAGCGATGAATCCGTCACAGCAGGCGGCATTTGAGGCTGCTGCCGGCTCGGGGATGTCTCCGGCTGTTCTGAATCTGTTGTGTATCGGGGCATTACTGGCGGTGCTGTTTTTATGGGCAGCCTGGGGACTGGTTGATGTTTACCGGGGCTGGGCAAATGAAAATGTTCGTACTGCAAGGGTGGGGCAGTTTGCTGTCCGGGCAGTGATATTACTGGTGGTCTGCATCTGGATGTTTGCCAGTTGAGTGTGCTGTTTAATTTATTTTACAGAATGAAAGGTCATTTTATGGATATGAAATCATTTTGGGGACGTGGTGTCCGTCGTATTGGTGCGTCAGTGGTGACGTTATTCACTTTATTCAGTCTGATGCCGGCGTATGCCGCACTGCCTTCGGTGGAACCCCCTTCTTCCGGTGGCGGCGGCGGACTGATGGACACCATTAAAGGCTATCTTAATGACGGCATTGTGATTGGCGGGCTGGTTGTGGCTGCGACGGCTTTTATCGTGGTGGCCATTGCCGCGGTCACCACGTTCAATGAAGTGCGCGACCAAAAGGCTGGCTGGGGTAAATTCGGTACAATTATTGTAGTCGGTGTCGTCCTGATTGTGGCGGTCGTCTGGCTGGCCGGAAAATCCGCCACTATTATTTTTTAAGCGGAGGCAACGATGCAGACCATCGATTTTATGCCGGATCGCTTAAATGCAGAGCCCACCGTCTTTCGCGGATTTACCACCCATGAAATGTTTGCCGCCGCCGGTGTCGGTTGTGTGGGCGGGAGCGTTATCAGTATCCCGCTGTTACCGCTGGCCGGGTGGGTGATCCTGCCGACCGGCGCGTTGATAATGCCGCTGTTGGTGGTGTTTTTTGGCGGCACTTTTCTGACCCGTATCAAACGCGGAAAACCGGAAAATTATCTCTACCGCCGATTGTCCTGGAAACTGCAAACCGGGTTTGCCCGCACATTGCCGCTGACCGGACGGCTGACTGAAAAATCCCTCATCACCGTATCTCAGGGCTGGTTTTTACGCCGGACGCAGGCGCTGTCACTGTGCCGGTATATCGCCGGAGGCCGCCATGAGTAAATTTCGTCATGCCCTGCAAAACCGGGACCAGCACATTCTGACACTGCGGATGATCTGCGGGGTGCTGGTGCTCTGCCTGTTTGTGGCCTTTGCCGGCTGGATGCGGGCGCCGGCTAAACTGACGATCCATAATCCGCCGGATTTGCGCTCCGGCAGTACCCGGGCATGGTGGGAAGTGCCGCTGCCGACGGTGTACGCTTTCAGCTTTTATATTTTTCAGCAACTGAATGCCTGGCCGAAAGACGGCGAGGTGGATTATCCGCGAAAGATTGCACAGCTCAGTGCCTATCTGACGCCGTCCTGCCGGGCGTATTTTGAGAAAGAGGCCGCTTACCGTACTACGCTCGGGGAGCTGAAAGGGCGTTCCCGGGTGGTGTATGAGATCCCGGGACGCGGGTTCAGTGAGGATAAAGTCCGGGTGATTGACCGGGATAACTGGATCGTGCGCCTGGATTTGGTAGCGGATGAATATTTTAGCGCGGAGCCGGTCAAGCGAGCGACGGTACGTTATCCGGTGAAAGTGGTGCGCTGGGAGGGCGATCCGGAAAGTAATCCGTTTGGTCTGGCCCTGGACTGCTATGACGGGCTGCCTCAGCGTCTGGAAGCGGCGGAGCAGAATAAGGAGGTCAGTCAATGAGCATAAAACGTCATCTGACGGCCTGTGCTCTGGGGATTTCGGCGATGTTTTCTGTGGCCGCTCTGCCGCTGCCGGTGCAGGCGGTAGAGCTGGTCCGCTGGGAGCGTATTCCGTTACCGGTTTCTCTGCATGTGGGGGAAGAGCGCATTGTGTTTGTGGAAAAAAATGTGCGTGTCGGTTTTCCACCGTCTCTGAATGAGAAACTGCGGATCCAGAGTACCGGAGGGGCGGTGTACCTGCGGGCGGAAAGCGCCTTCCCGCAGACCCGCCTTCAGTTACAGGATGTGGAAAGCGGGGAAATCCTGTTGCTGGATGTGACGGCCACTGCCGGTAAAGGGAAGCTGGAGCCGGTGCGGGTGGTGTACAGCGGTGAAGTCAGTACGCAGCGTGACAGTCAGAGCGTCAGACGCAGCGGGCAGGCTGCGGGGGCAGCAGCCGATGCCGTACCGGAAAGCGTGGACCGCAAAGCGAAAACCCGTTATCCGGCGCCGTTACCGGTCTTACTGACCCGTTATGCCGCCCAGAGTCTGTATGCACCGTTAAGAACAGTGGAGCCGGTGTCCGGCGTACAACCTTTGCCACTGACCTTACCAAAAACACTGACAGCACTCTACCCGTCTGAACCACTGATCGCGCGGCCGCTGGCCGGCTGGCAGGCGGCGGAGTACCGGGTGGTGGCGGTGAAACTGACCAATCAGTCCGCTCAGAAAGTCGTGCTGGATCCCCGTCAGTTGCAGGGGCAGTTTGTCAGCGCCACGTTCCAGCATCAGTGGCTGGACGCGAAGGGCACACCGGAGGATACCACCACAGTGTATCTGGTGATGAAAGGCAAACCGGATAAGGCGTTTCCTGCGGAGCCGCCTGTCCGGAGGACGGGAGGGAAAGCCCGATGAAAGTGAAATCCAATACGCTGGTCAAAATTCTGGTGCCGTCCGCACTGGCGTTGGCGGTGCTGATTGGTATCAAAAGCTGCCAGCCCGACACGCCGGTCACCGGCAGCGGACAGGACAACCTGTCTCAGTCAATCAATGACCTTGACCCAGGGGAGCTGAAGTCACTCGGGATTGAGGGGGATACCCCGGCCGATACACTGAGGACGCTGATTGGCACTATGAAAACGGTACGTGACCGTCAGGCGGAATTGATCGCCCAGAATGAGAAATTGCTGGAAGAGAATGCGCAGCTGCGTAACCGGCAGCAGAATGTGTCGGGGCAGATCCAGTCTGCGGTGGCTTCCGTCCGTCAGGAAGCGGAGAGTCAGCAGCGTGCCCTGCAACAGGAGCAGCAGACACTGATGCGGCGTCTGGATAGCCTGGGGGAAACGCTGACAGCATCAGGTGGTCAGCCGGCTCAGGGCAGCGGACAAGGCGATATTCCGCTGGGACTGGGGCTGGATACCGGGGGCAGCGGACTGACGGTGAAAGACGGGTTGCTGTGGGCTGAGCCGCAGGATGCACAACCGGCTGAACCGGGGCGGATGGTGAACGGACAACCGGCTGAACCGGGGCGGATGGTGAACGGACAACCGGCTAAACCGGCGTTTCCGACCTCTTTTCTGGAGGATAACGCCATTACCCGTCAGAAAGCGGAACTGGACCGGGTGGCCAAAAATCAGCGCACGCTCTCCGGTACAGTGGACGGTGAGGCCCATACCGAACCGGCGTACACGATACCGGAGAATGCCACCCTGGTGGGCAGCCAGGCGATGACGGCGTTGCTGGGGCGGGTGCCCATTGACGGTAAAGTGACCGATCCGTATCCGTTCAAGGTGGTGGTGGGAAAAGACAACCTCACGGCGAACGGCATTGAGTTACCGGATGTGGAAGGGGCGGTGATCAGCGGCTCGGCCACCGGTGACTGGACATTGTCCTGTGTGCGCGGGGATATCACCTCGATCACCTTTGTTTTTACGGACGGCACGATCCGCACGGTGCCGAAGCCGGCTGACCGGACGGACGGCGGCAGTCAGGCCAACAGCGGACAGAATGCCCGTAATAACGGCGGGTCGCTCGGCTGGATTTCAGATGAGAGCGGGATCCCGTGTATCAGCGGTGAACGTAAAACCAATGCCGGCACCTATCTGCCGACCCTGTTTGCCCTGACGGCAGCGGCCTCGGCCGGGGATGCGATGTCGCAGAGTCAGTATACCGCGCAGAACAACGGGTACGGTATCACCTCCTCGCTCTCCGGGGATGCGGGGAAAGCGGCGCTGGGCAGTGCCATCGGCGGCGGGTTTAAGGATGTGGCGGACTGGGTGAAATCCCGCTACGGGCAGACCTTTGATGCGGTGTATGTGCCGCCGGGGCAGAAAGTCGCGGTGCATATCAGCCGTCAGATCCCGGTGGATTATGAATCGCAGGGACGCCGGGTGAATTACGGTTTTTCACTGACAGAGGGTGAGGAAGGAGGTCTGGAGTGACGTATTTTGCGAAGCCGGGGGTGCTGGCTGTGACGCCGGTGACGTTTCCGCTGGTGTTTGTGTTCAGTGCCGGACAGGCCGGTTGTACTGGAAGTCATTTTTGCCTGACGGTGGCCGGTCATCAGGTGTTTGATGAGGAGCAACAGCAGCTGATTGCCGGCATGTCACCGGCGACGATACAGCTGGCGTGGCAGAGTACCGCCGGTGAGACGCCCGGGGCGGTTCTGTCTGTGGGCCGTCACCGGGTGGGGCTGAGTGACAACGACATTACCGTTTACCGGTTTGCCCCGCGGGATGAGGCGTGGCCGCAGGACAGTGACTGGGATCGCCTGCTGTACACCGTTTTTAAAGGGGAGGCGCCGGATAAAGCCGGCTGGCAATGTGTGCCTTTTTCACTATCTGAACTGAGCTGTCACGGTGAGTTTGCCCGGCTGACCTGCCGGGGGGCGATCCTGAAGGGCGCGGGAGGCGTCATATCATGAGAATGATGAAATGTGTGATGAAAAGCAGAGTGCTGTGCGCACTGGTGTTGTTGCTGGCCGGCTGTGCCACCTCCAAAGAGGAGCTGCTGCCGGCGGGAAACAGCGACATGATGGCCATCTGGTCCGGCAGACAGGCTGATCCGAACGGTGCGGCGGACAGCCGGACGGTGACGGAGACCGCCCGCAGCGCCCTGCGACGCGCCCTGACGAATGATGAAGCCGCGCGCCTTCAGCAGGCGGACACCGCGTATACCCGGACACAAAGCAGTGAGATCCATCAGCAGTTTCCGCGTCTGCCGAACCCGGACATGGTGATGTATGTGTTCCCGCATCTCTCGGCCGGCAATCTGCCGGTGCCGGGATACAGTACGGTGTTTCCGTTTTACCATCAAGTGCAGTATGCCCTGCCGGGTGAGCGTGTGGAGGGCTTGTGATGGGATTTTCATTATTCCGCTCACGCCGGAAAGCGCAGGCGGTTTCTGCTGAAAAAACGGATGAAAACAAGGCTGACAAAACCGTACACCGCAGTACACCGGCAGAGAATGCCGGTTTAGGCCGTCAGCCGCTTTCCCGGCCGGGAAAAATGACCCGGGCGGATGAGCAGAAGATTTACCATGCGAATCCGTCCTTTATTGATTACCTGCCCTGGGTGGAATTTCTGGATGAGGAGCAATGCCTGCTGCTTGATGACGGGGTGTCGGTCGGGGCGGTGTATGCCGTTGAGCCGGCGCCGACGGAAGGGCGCTCTGCCGGCCGTCTGCTCGAAATCCGGGATGCGGTGGAGGATGCGCTTCAGGACAGTCTGGATGAGCATGATGATAACCCGTGGGTGGTGCAGTTTTTTTGTCAGGATGAGGACGACGTGAGCGTCACACTGGCCACATTGCGGGACTATATCCTGCCGGCGGCCCGGGGCACCGCGTTTACCGAAGCCTGGCTGACCGAAATGGCGCGTCATTTACGGGGGATTGCCCGTCCGGAAGGGCTGTTTAAGGACACGGAGGTGACCGGACAACCCTGGCGCGGACAGCAGCGCCGGACCCGGATGGTGGTTTACCGCCGGCTGGGGAACAGCTATACCGATCCGATGCCGCCGGTGGCGATGCTCAATCAGATGTGTGACCGGCTGGTCAGCAGTCTGGGCAGTGCCGGCGTGCAGTGTGTCCGCCAGGACGGGAGGCAGGTGCATCAGTGGCTGCTGCGTCATTTCAATCCGGCCCCTGACTGGGTGGACCGGGAGACGCTGTACCGGGAAGGGGCGTACTGGCCGGCGGCGGAGGAAGCCCCGGGCACCCTGCCGGTGCTGAAGGATTTTGCGGAAACGCTGTGGTTTACCCCGCCCCGGTCGGATGTGGAAAACGGCGTGTGGTGGTTTGATAACCTGGCGCACGGTGTGGTGAATATCGAAAAACTGCGTAAAGCCCCGGGGCCGGGGCACCTGACCGGGGAGCAGAAGCGCGGTGACAAAAATATCAATGCGCTGATGGACCTGTTTCCGGAAGGGACGATGCTGTCGATGACCATCATCACACAGCCTCAGGATACGCTGGAGCAGGAATTTACCCGGCTGGGGAAAAACTCGGTGGGGGAAAACACCGACTCGCAACGTACCCGCCGGGACGTGGAAACCGCCAGAGGTTTACTGGGGCACCGCCATAAGCTTTACCGGGCCTCCCTGTCATTGCTGCTGCGTGCCGGCTCGGTGGAGGAACTGAACAAAAAGCGCGTGGATCTGACGGCCACGCTGCTGAATGCCGGTCTGGAGCCGGTGAAGCCGGAATATGATGTGGCGCCGCTGAACGGGTATCTGCGTGCCCTGCCGATGTGTTTTGACCCGCAGACGGATAAAAAACACTGGTATACCCGGCTGACCTGGGTACAGCACCTGGCCGGATTACTGCCGGTGACCGGGCGCACCAGCGGCACCGGGCATCCCGGCTGGAGTTTCTTTAACCGGGGCGGCGGGGTGCTGACCTTTGATCCGCAGAATAAACAGGATCGTACCCAGAATGCGCATCTGCTGTTATTCGGTCCCACCGGGGCCGGTAAATCCGCCACCTTATGCGCACAGTTATCGCAGCTGATGGCGGTCCGCCGTCCGCGTCTGTTTATTGCGGAGGCCGGTAACTCCTTTGGTTTACTGGCGGACTATTACGCCAGTCTGGGGCTGAGTGTCAATAAGGTCAGTGTCAAGCCCGGCAGCGGGGTGCGTCTGCCGCTGTTTGCGGATGCGCATCAGCTGCTGATGATGGATGAACAGCGTCTGGCACTGAATGCGGATGAACTGCCAGAGACGGACAGTGAATCTGAGGATGATGACGGGCAGCGTGACATTCTGGGGGAAATGGAAATCTCCGCCCGCATGATGATCACCGGCGGGGATGTGCGGGAAGAAGCGGAGCTGAAGCGGGCTGACCGGGCGATGATCCGCCGGGCGCTGATGGCGGGGGCCCGGGCGTCTTATGCCGCCGACCGGCAGATGCTGCCGGCGGATTTGCAGGAGGCGCTGTATGCCCTCTCCCGGGGGGAAGGTGAAGAGGAAGGGCGGGCATTAAATCCGCAGCGCCGGGCGAAAGCGGCCGAAATGGCGGAATCCCTGGGGATGTTTACCGAACCGGGCAGTTTTGAGCATGAGCTGTTTAATCTGCCGGGGGAGCTGTGGCCGGAGGCGGATGTGACCCTGATTGATTTGGGGCACCTGGCGCGGGAAGGGTATGAGGCCCAGATGGCGCTGACGATGGTGAGTCTTATCAACTCCATCAACAATATTGCCGAGCGGGATCAGTACCGGGCCCGGGACATTAATTTTGTGGTGGATGAGGCGCATATCGTGACGGTCAACCCGCTGTTATCCCCCTATGTGACCAAAGTGGTGAAAATGTGGCGGAAACTGGGGGCCTGGCTGTGGCTGGCGACCCAGAACCTCGATGACTATCCGGACTGTGCCGAGAAAATGCTCAATATGGCGGAGTGGTGGGTGTGTCTGACGATGCCGCAGAAAGAGGTGGAGGCAATCGCCCGCTTTAAGACGCTCAGTGAGGAGCAGAAACAGGTGCTGCTGTCCGCAGCCAAACTCTCCGGCTGTTACACGGAAGGGGTGGTGCTGGCGCGGAAAGTGGAGGCGCTGTTCCGGGTGGTACAGCCGAGCTTATATCTGGCGCTGGGGATGACGGAAAAAGAGGAGAAGCAGCAACGGCGGGTGCTGATGGAGCAATACGGATGCAGTGAGCTGGAAGCGGCGTTCAGGGTGGCAGATGAACTTGACCGGAAACGGGGGTTACCGCCCCGGGTGCCGGGATGATGAAACGGGTGGAGCAGGGAGTGGGTAAACCGTGTTGCAGCACGGCTTACCCGGCCGCTTCATTGGGTATGTTAAAAAGAGGAAACATGACGTCATGAAAACGACGGGAGTTAAAGTAACGCTTTTGTCGCTGGTTGTCAGTTATTCCTGCGCTTTACAGGCCAAAAACGTGTCACTGGGGGACACGGCCGTGGCCACGGGGCAGCACAGTACGGCTGTCGGTGAGGGCAGTATGGCGCTGGGGAACAATATGACGGCGGAACAGGCGCAGGCGGCGATGAAAGCCCAGAATGCCCTGTTGCAGAACAGGGCGCAGGCGCATGAGCAGTACATGCAGACGCAGGCCCTGTTTGACAGTAAATCGCTGGCGAACAGCAATATTCTGGAGCGTCAGGAAGCGATGAAACCGTTGTTGCAGCAACAGGAGACCCTGGCGGGTCAGCGTACCGCGCAACAGCAGCAGGTGACACAGGCACAGCAGGTCGCTGACCGGATGGCACAGATTTATGAACGCAATCTGGGGGCGGTTTCACAGATTGTGGATGAGAATTTTGTGGCGTTGTGGCAGCAGGGGCAGGCTGACCGTCTGGCTCAGGAAGTGAAAAAACGGGTTGAGCAGGATACGTCGGTCAGTAATGACACGCAGTTTTATGTCAGTTATGTTAATGCCTATATTGAAGCGAAAACCAGAAGTGCTCTGGTTAATGAAACCATCAAAGAGAAAACCGGTTCTCAGATTACGACCAACTATCAGGGTGTGGCCCTGTCCCCGGTACTGAGTGCCGGCCACAGTGATAAAGCGATGCTGTGGTCGGATGCGGTCACGGACAGCGAGCAGAAGAAACAATTATCCCGTTTACACCTGAATACCGCGGCCCTGAAGGGCGTTGCCGGTTATCAGGAAGAGCTGGCCAAAATCGCCCTGATCACCTCTGCGGACGGGAAAAAGAATCTGTATCAGGCTTATCAGAAAAATGCCCGGCAGCAAATTGAGCAGGGGCTCACCGGGGTGACAGAGGCCGGGAAGCAGATCCTGTCAGAGCTGTATCTGGATAACATCGATGAAGGCACCTTTAATCAGATGGTCAGCGGTATTTTCACCCGCTATGAGAATCAGCTGAACTACCTGATCCAGCTGGATAAGGTCAACAGTTTATCGCCGGACAGCCCGGATTATGCCAAAGAGTTACAGCAACTGCTGGTACTGGAAAGCCGTCCCCGGGATAACACCGTCGGGCTGAATACCAACCCGGAGGCGCTGAAACAAAAAGTGGATCAGTACCTTCAGGACAATGCGCTCAGTCACACACAGGCCATGTCGTCACAGGCCACACAGCTGAAACAGCAGTTATCGGCGGAAAAAGCCGTCACCGATCAGGCACTGAAGCAGGCAGAAACGCAACTCTCCCGGCTGGAAAAGGATCTCTCCGCGCTGGATACAAAGTTGTCTGATTTGCGTCCGACGCAATCCGAGCTGGAAAACATCCGGGATCTGGAGAAGGTGAAAGCCGAACTGGCGCAGAAACAGGCGGAATATCAGGCGGCGGATAAAGCCCTGAATGAGGCGCAGAGTACGCTGAGTCAGGGTAAACAGGCTGTTGCGGTCGGGGATAAGAGTCTGGCGCTGGGCGAAAAATCCGTGGCACTGAGTGTGGATGCCCGGGCGCTGGCGAAAAACAGTGTGGCACTGGGGGACGGCAGCCTGGCTGACCGGGATAACAGCGTGTCCGTCGGCCGTGAAGGTCAGGAACGTTTTCTGACGCATGTGGCGGCCGGCATTGCAAAAACGGATGCGGTCAACAAAGGGCAACTGGATGAGGAGCGGGATGCGCGTATTGCCGGCGATAAGCAGACGCTGAAACAGGCCATGGACTACACCGATGTGAGCATTCAGTACAGTGAGGCGAAGATAAACAAGCGGATTACGGAAGAGCAGCAGGCCCGTATTGAGGGGGAGGAACAGACCCTGGCGGCCGCAAACCGCTATACCGATGAGACGTTCGGGCAGGTGACCCACACGGTGCTGGACAATGCCCGGCAGTATACCGACCAGCGTTTCAGTCAGCTGGACAATAAAATCAGTCAGGTGGAGAAACGGGCCAATGCGGGGATTGCCGGGGTGACCGCAATATCTTCCATTCCGTATGTGAACAGTGAGCGTTTTTCGTTCGGGATGGCGATGGGGCATTACCGTGATGCACAGGCGATAGCCACCGGGGTGCAGTATAAGCCGACGGCCAATACCAATGTGCGCCTGAATGCGTCATGGAATAACGGCGGCGATACCAGTATCGGCGCCGGGTTTGCGGTGGGCTGGTAACCGGTGAAAACCCGCCGGTCACCGGCGGGTTTTGATGCGCTTTTCTTCTCTCACCGTTCGTTTGTGAGGACTGACCGAATGAAAAAACGATTTTTATCTCTTTCCGGATTGCTGATGCTGTCGCTGTCATGCCTGCCGTTGACCGCCGGGGCGGCAGTGGTGCTGTATACCACGCAGGATGACGCTCTGCCGCAGACGGACATCCCGTTTGAGGTGGTGTATCTGGATGCGCCTGAACGCCTGCTGGATGAGGCCCTGCTTCAGCCGGGGACGGAACTGAGTGAAGCGGATGCCCCGCACATCACCGCCCTGTTACAAAGTCCGGCCTGGCAGGCCAGAGAAACGGCATTACGGCAGGCTTATCAGGGCGTGGTTCAGGCCTGGCAGCTGGGGGTGTCATCTCTGCCGGCGGTCGTCGTTGATGCGCAGTGGGTGGTTTACGGCACCACCGATATTGCACAGGCGGTGACGCAGATACAGCAGTACCGGGAACAACAGGAAGGAGGAGGTCAACCATGACCCGACAATCACATCGCCGGCGTCTGGCGGGGGCTTTGTTACTCGGTTGTTCACTGGTGCCGGTGGCGGAAGCCAGTCTGAGTACCGCCACTCTGGTCGCTTCTGCGGCCTCACCGTCGTGTATCAGCTGGCGTATCAGCGGGATTTGCTACTGGCTGAAGTGTGGCTGGGGCGGCTGCCGTATCCGGACATCTGTCCGGGTGTCACATTTTATTCCGCAGGCGGTGGTCTCGGCCTACCATGCCCCGGGTGAAAACCCGTGGCGGGAAATGTCACTGGTCAGCGGGGCGGCCGGCGGGATTGAAAATGCCGTGACCGGCGTGCTGAGCGGGGTATCTGCCGGGGGCGGAAACAGTGAACAGAAGTTTGAGGCAAAACGTAAAACCGCCCTGCACTTTTTTTATGCGGATGCTATCGGTCATCCGGCAACCACCCTTATCGGCGGCAGTATTCCGGGGTATTCCTGTGACAGCGCAGCCACACCGCTGTTTCCTTATTACCTGAGCACGCTCGACAGTGTGCCGTGGCGGCTCGGTGTGCCGGAAATGGCGTATCCGGAAGCGATAATTCCCGGGAAACGGGAAATCGGGGGGCAGAGCCGGGGCAACATGTGGGGAAATCTCTATCCGCGCAGCGGTTTTGTCAACCAGCAGGACGGGGATAAAGCGGCGGCTGTGGTGGCGCAGCGCGTGGCAGATATTATGACCCGCACCGGGCAGGCGCATACCTATGTGCCCCTGAAAGGCAACCGCCGGGATGGCTATTGGCCGCCGGACGCGGTGACGGAGAATACCGGGACAAAAAACCATAAATGGCAGCGCCTGTCGCCGGGGCTGAAAAACAGCTGTGCGGTGTTTCCGGATGAGGGCGGAGCACAGGCACAGGACGGTAATTATGCCTGGGCATTGTGGCAGCCGTACAGCTGCTGCAAGCGCATGGGGCAAAAATTTCTGTACAGCACAACGTTTTAAGCAGGGATTTTAAGATGATGAAAGCAAAACGACACACGTTTTTTCCGCCGGCGCTGACACTGATGGTGTTATGCAGTGTACCGGCATTTTCTGTCCGGGCCGGGCTGGATTTTTCTGCCGGTGCGAATGATATCGGCTACGGCGCAAATGTTTCCGGCGCGGTCTCCGACAAACTGTACTACAACCTGGGCGGCGGCACGGTGTTATCCCAGCCGCCGGGGCGCAGTAATCTGCAACGTCTGGGGATGAGCATGGGCTGGAACAGTGATCTGATGTGCGGCAATTTTGATATCAAAACCACGGTGGGCAACCAGCTGAACGGGGTGACGGCCGGCTTTAAGAATCTGATGAGTGAGGTGATCCAGAATGCCACCGGGGCGGTGGCCAGTCTGCCGGCGATGGCTATCCAGCGGGCGAATCCCGGCCTGTATGAAATGCTGACCAACGGGGTGTTGCAGGCTAATGTGGCGTTTGATAAGGCGCAGCTGAACTGTCAGAACATGGCTAAACGGATGATGGACTTTTCAGAAAATAATCAGTGGACGCAGGCGGCGATCCTCGAAGAAGCAAAGAATATCATCAATAACAGTGACGGGGATGCGGTAAAAACTGACCAGCAAATTCAGCAAAGCAGTGGCGATAAAGGGGTTGTATGGATAGGCGGGAAACAGCGCGGTGGGGTTGGTCAGCCTGCGATTCAGCCGGCGCAGGATTTTGCACAGGCCGGCTTTAATATCATGAACGGTCTGCCGGCAACCAGTACGGCCCCGGTGCCGGCCGGCCAGTGTAACGGAGCCGCTTGCAGGCGCTTTGCCAACAGTGAGGAAGCCGCTCAGGTGGTCACACAGGTGCTGGGCAGCAAATCGGTCCGCACCTGCACCAATCCGGCGGATTGTCAGAGCGGCGGTGAGGCGGAGCAACCGGGCAGTTCCCAGCCAGGAACCGGGCTGGCACAGGTGCTGGAGACCACCACCCGGGAAAATTTGGAACAGCTGCATAAACTGGTGAACAGCCGGGGCGCGGTCGGGGCGGCAGAGTTGGCGAAACTGAAAACCGGCAGCCTGACGGTCTCCCGGGGGGTGATTGAAGCGCTGCGCCGGGATCCGGATAAAACGGCATTAACACAGCGTCTGGCCGGTGAGCTGGCGATGGCGGACACGATGGAGCTGGCGCTGACGATGCGCCGGATGCTGATCACCGGCCAGGGGGAGCCGAATGCCGGTAATTTTCCGAAAGCCCAGGAGATCGGTAACCAGTCGGTTGACCAGCTGGATCGCGAAATCGGGATGCTGCAAACGGAAATGGAAGTGCGTAAATCCATTGCCAATAACGCGATGCTGACGGTGATTGAGCGTGATCAGCAACGGACACAGGCGAACCCTGCCACCCAGACCCCAGATAATACGGATGTGCGTGTACAGGGACTGGAGCAAAACAGTGACACCGGAGGACGTTAAATGACGAAAGGAAAAACCGGGCGCCGGTTATGGCCGGTGCTGAAAGTAACCGGGCTGACCCTGCTCAGTATGGTGGTGTTGCTGGCGGTGGCTCAGCTGGGGCTGAGTTATTACGGTGAGGCGGACAGTCTGCGCCGGGCGTTTTACCGTGCCCGCTGGTTCTGGCTGGTCTGGCGGTGTGTGTTGTACGGAGCCGTGGCGGTTGGATTATGGAAACTGTATCACCACCCGAAAGTCAGTGAGACGGCCCGGCGCAGTCTGAAGCGCAGCGGGCTGGCGATGGCCGCCTTTGTGGCGGTGAGTGAATGGTCAGTCTGGGCGGGAGGTGACGGCTTATGATGACAAACAGTTATCTCGAGTATTTTCTCACGCTGCTGGCCTGGGTGGTGAATAACGGATTGTGGTCGGTACTGACCAGCACCGGGCTGTTTGCGCTGCCGCTGGTCTTTAAAGTGCTGGGGATCTGGCTGAAAGTGCGGGAAGAGGGGGAGGATGAGGGTAACAAAGGTTCACTGGCAATTGTGCGTATCGAGAACGCGCTTTACGGCACCTTTGTGGTGATCCTGTTTTGTTGTGTGCCGTTGATGGAGGTGAGTGTCAGTACCCTGCAATTTGATACCAGCCGGACCAAAACCTGCGGCACCTGGACCCCGGTGAAGCCGGCGGAATCCGGTTACAGCGGCGTGGTGTCGTCACTGGATAATCAGACAGCCAAAATCCCGCTGTGGTGGATGCTGGTACATAAGCTGTCGAAAGGGGTGACTCAGGCGGCGGTGGCCAGCATTCCGTGCCGGCCGGATTTGCGTCAGGTGCGTTTTGAGGTGCAGCACAGCAACATTAAAAATCCGGCGCTGGCTGCCGCACTTCAGGATTTTACGGATGACTGTTACTCACGTGCCCTGTATGACTGGAAAGCGAAAGATCAGGGAAAAACACAGGATGAAAAAACGTTACAGGATATCACCTGGATAGGCTCGGCCACCTTTATGAAAGGGGAATATCATCAGATCCAGTCACGGACACCGCGGGCGGGCTTTCCCTGGGATGCCGACCGGGATGACGGGTATGCGAATGTCAACGGCAACGGTTACCCGACCTGTTATCAGTGGTGGAATGATGCGAATGCAGGGTTACTGAAACTTGTCAAAGAGCAGACCGATGAAGGGATGTGGCTGCGTGCCCGGGCGGCGATGAAGCTGATTAATAAAAACTCGAAAGAGTTTGAGGAGGCCATCGTCCGCCGGCTGGTGAGTCCGGCGAATCTGGATGTCTCCGGCGGCCGGGTATACCGGGGATACGGGGGTAATGCGGATATGACGGTGATGAATGAGCTGGCCAGAATGGGAGGGGTAGCCGGGACTTCGCTGGCGTCACTGGGGGCATTCCCTGCCTTTGATACGATGCGACAGTCCTTACCGATGGTGCAGGGGCTGATGTTAATGGCGGTGTATATCATGATCCCGATGGTGCTGATGTTTTCGGCGTATGAATTTAAGACGGCGATAACGGTGACGTTTGTGATATTTGCGCTGAACTTTCTGACATTCTGGTGGGAGCTGGCACGCTGGATAGACAGCTGGATGATGGAGGCACTGTATAATTCCGATACGCACAGTCAGTGGAATATGAACGGGCTTCAGAACACGTCTGATGATGTCATTATGAACCTGGTAATGGGAACGATGTTTTTGGTGTTGCCGGCGTTGTGGTTGACAGCATTTGGTTGGGCTGGAGCTAAAGTTGGGTCCGAGCTAGGTAATATGACATCTAACGCGACTTCACCTGCGCATAGTGCGGGGGGGAAAGGAGGACAGTTAGCAGAACAAGCTATTTCTAAAAAAGTTAACTAATAATATTTTGAAGCCAGCTGCAAAATTTAGTTT
The DNA here is from genome assembly GCF_028482435.1 of Providencia sp. PROV119. Classification (NCBI taxonomy): domain Bacteria; kingdom Pseudomonadati; phylum Pseudomonadota; class Gammaproteobacteria; order Enterobacterales; family Morganellaceae; genus Providencia; species Providencia sp. PROV119. Next base: position 69,940 of record NZ_JAMPQL010000015.1, on the reverse strand, counting down.
TGTGGCTGGCTAATCTTCGTCAATATTTATTCCGTTCATATAATATCCAAAACCTTGGTTGCCATTTCTAAAGTCGTCACTATTGCCAACGAGATTGGATTGCCATTCATTATTGTTATCAGTGGATTGAATGTTATTTCCTGAAGAAATATCAATGTGTTCTATTACAGAAAATAAAATCACCAACGCTCCAAAGGTAAATAGGATGTACAAACTGAAATAAGCCAGTAACGCGATGACTGCGAGAGTTATAGATACCAGTGGAATATGCCCCAGCCAACCCGGCATATTTTTGCTTTTGGCGCTTGCCACACAGTTCTTATCGAAAGCCTTCAATTTTTTGATTAGCCATTTTGCTTTATAAGCTGCTTTTATGCCCCAGCGTTCTCCTCTGGAAGCGGCTGTTTTATCACTCATTTCCCCCTCCGGTAATCAGTGAGTCTGATTTATCTCATGCTTGTCGTCTATCGTTAATACAATTTTAGGTCGATTTTTAATCATTGTCTACATCTTGTGAGTTATGCACATATCCACGGTCACCAAGCCAGTGCAACCCGATGCCAACAAGCAATCGGGTAAACGGGAGCGTACAGGGCATCGGCCCTGATGGTGGCGGTGGGTATGTGTATAACTTTTTTGTTGCCTTCATATAAAAATCTTATTCTTTCATCTGGATGGATTTATTGAATTTGATTTTTTATGTCAGTTTAAGTAAGTTTTTAATATGTATCCGAGTCCTTGTATATAGGAGATGATAATATGAATTTTATTTTTTGGTTTGTGGTCTTAATAGGGGCGGGATATTTGTGGAGGAGGAGGGGTTGGTTCAGTAAAATAAGGAAGCAATACTCAAGGAGAAAAACAACATTAAATGGTAACAAAGGATGTTTATATAATAAAAAAAATGACAATGATGCTTTGGAAGGTAATGGGGATTGTAATAATTTTTATTCTGAGAATAAAGAAAGTTTCTTTTGGTTAATGATCGAGAGAGGTATTAAATTTTACAGAAAAGAATATTTGACTACGATTACTGAAAAAAATATCATGATAAGTTAGTGAGCTGGTTTGGTGAGAAATGTTATATACATTGTCAGGTTAGTTTAGGGAGTTTATTTATATTCCCAAAACAAAAAAATTTTACTGATGAAGAACAAAAACGTTTTTTTTCTGTTTGTAATAGAATGTCCTTGGATTTTATTTTAACATTTAAAACTAATATGCCCTTCTTACGTGTTTCTGTTGACTCTATGAAAAATAAACCGCCTGTTTGGGATGTTTATGATAAATCCAAATAAAAACATATCTGATTGTTGAGTTTTCGTGATTAAAGATGGCATTGATTATTAATACGATGAAGAACCAACAAGGGGATATTTAATAAAGAGAAAAAGGAGGATGTAAAATATTCTCCTTTTTCTTTATCGGGTATTGACGAAAAAAGAAAGTTTGATTAAATTTACCACGTTACACCGTTGCTTAATGCAACATTGCCAATGCTTCGGTTGTCTGAGAGAAGCGCCTACGGGTGACAACAATGCCAATCCGGCAATCTGAGAGGAACGCCTACGGGTGATTGCCACTGCCAATCCTCGGGTCATCTGAGACGAGGGCCTACGGGCGATGACAGAACTCCGTTCGTCCTTGAAATCGACGGAGGGTGATAACAGAATAGCGTTATCATCAGGATTAACTGCACTTCAGTGACCATGTCACAGCTATCCGGTCACCCGGATATCCACAAAAAAGCAGAGTATGCGATAACGTGTATCTGCCTCTTCTGATGTGTTCTGACGAATACGTCCTGCTTTCTGCAACCTTTGTATGCCCGGTATGACGCGTTTCCATTGCGCAGCTTTGGAAAGCGGCATCTTCGGAGCAATACATTGAGCAGCAGAATGATGGGCGTGCGTCACTTTCGTCAAGTGAAACGAAGACAAAGTGACGCACGCAAGTGCATACGCTCAGAACGCTTCAATACTGGTCTTACAGCAAAACTGACAATCTGACAGACATGTAATGCATTGCTCAGAACGGCTGAAAGTCTTTCAACGCTCAACGTTTATATGATGATAAAAACGTATAACATTATGAAAAAAGGAGAAAAAACGACACGATACCAAGGCGACGTCAGGAAACTGACGGACGGAGGTGCCCTGATAACGGGGGCCGGTCTGATGACCGCAAACAGTTCAGAGAACTGATTTGATACCTCTCAACAACTCAACCTTTTATCGCCCCGGTGCTCAGGTATCTGTCAGGTCGCAGGATGCGCAATATAAAACCGTCGCGCCGGGAAAAGGTAACCAGTTGAGAGCGAAAGAGGCGGAGAATCAGAGAATGTCCAGAAGAGCAAAAGCCCTGTCCCGTGAAATGCATATCCTTGCACGTCAGGCCGGAGGGAGCTTTAAAACCATTGCAGACCGGGTCAAAATTGCAGAACGGGTTGCGGCAGAGCTGGCCGGGTTGAATATTCAGATACGATCTGTTGAGCAACTGAAATCCCGCCATATTGAAATGTATATCCATGCCCGCAGAGAACAGAATATCAGTTTACGCAGCTGTCAAAACGAAATGTCGGCTATCCGGGCGATATTTCGTGTTGCCGGACGTCATAAACTGGCTGACCCTAAACATGAGCGCCTCAGTAATGAGGCGCTGGGGCTTTCAGGTGCCAGCAGGGCTGGCACCCGTACCGCGATATCGGACGAGCGCTTTCACGAAGCGCTCGCTCGGATTGAGCCTTATGATCAGGGGGTGGCATTAACTATGCAGTTATCCCGTAGTCTGGGATTGAGAAATGAAGAAGCCGTGCAGTCAGTAAAATCATTACGGACCTGGCAACAGGCGCTTAAAAACGGTAAAGATCGCGTTCATGTGGTTTTTGGGACAAAAGGAGGCAGACCCCGTGAAGCATTAGTGCCGGATAAAGCCCGTGTATTAACATTAATTAATAAAGCCATTGAATATGCGGATAAACATAACGGTTATTTAATTAATCGTCCGTCATTACATTCTGCCAAAGATCGTTATATTAATGTGATGCGACGGATAGGCGGATTTATTCACGAAGAATCAAATCATGGTTTACGGTATGCCTATGCTCAGGATGTTGAAAAATATTATCTCAGTCAGGGATTCAGTCAAAAGGAAGCCTATGCATTAACCTCCATGGATTTAGGGCATGGTGACGGTCGTGGCGATTATATTAAACGGGTTTATAGTCAGAAAGGAGATATTGAGGAATAAGATAAAAATGAAAGTCTGTTTAATTATTTTGTTTATTAATTTTGCTTTTTGTTTTCCGTTAATGGCGAAGACGTTATTTTTAGGTGATTCATTAACGGCTGTTTATGAAATGTCAGCAAAATATGTTTTGGATGAAAAAATAAAAACAGAATATGTTTCCGGTTCGGGGTTAATAAATAAAAGTAAAAAAGATTGGATCGCTTTCGTGAATAATTTCGATTTGCGGGAGTTTGATAATGTGATTATTAGTCTCGGAACAAATGATTTTGTTCAATATGGTTCGGATGAATGGCTGAAATATTACAGTCTGGTATTTCAATTCATTGCTGAAATTCAAAGTGAAAATCCGTTAGCGACAATTGTCTGGATATCTCCACCACATTTAAAAAATCCGGAACATGAACGTTATTTAATACATACCCGGCATATAATTAAACACAGTGCGATGTTATTAAATATTCATTATCTGGATATTAATCAGCCTCATATATTAGGAACGCAATGGCAATCTGTTATTCATAATGAAACTGTACGAACTGATGATGGAATACATATTACCCGTAAAGGGGGAGTACGGGTGATCAGAGAAGTGGTAAAAATCCTGAATGGGCAGGATTGACAAAGATAAAAAAACGGCTAAAAATGAATCTGCTTATCTCGTTGCGTAATGCAACTTGCCAATGCTTCGGTTGTCTGAGAGAAGCGCCTACGGGTGACAACAATGCCAATGTTCCGGCAATCTGAGAGGAACGCCTACGGGTGATTGCCACTGCCAATCCTCGGGTCATCTGAGACGGGAGCCTACGGGCGATGACAGAACTCCGTTCGTCCTTGAAATCGACGGAGGGTGATAACAGAATAGCGTTATCATCAGGATTATTTTTACGCAACGCTTCATATAACCTGCCCGCTGACGGGGAAATCACCCGTCATCAGGGAATTTCTCCGTTTTTTCACGAGAAATTCAATGAAGGTATCTACATTTCCGGAATCGTCTTTTTTTGACGATCTGCACTCTCTCACGCAACTGCATCACCTCTCAGGTGAGCTCGACATGGTTCTTGCTTTTGTCCGTCTGGATATTGGCGAGCACCCGGACGAAGATAATTTTCCGCCAAACTTCTGGATAATCAGTGCCGTTGCAGAGCAACTGGGCGCGTTATCTGTGGAGGCTGATTTTACCCGTCCACATCTTGAGAAAATGGTCCGCGCTGTCTGGAAAGCGGCTGAGCAAACGCCTTATGCGTCTGACTTTCGCCGTATCTACAACGATGCGATCAAAAATGCACAGTTTGAAGATCCGGTTGAAGCGCTGATGTTTGGTGCTTAACGGCGGACATTCACTGATTTTATGACCCATACGGGAAAACATCCCGTGAGGGCTGTATTCCCTTATCTGAGGATAGCCCTTATGACTCTTTTTACATTGAATTATGGTGTTGCCCACGTAATGTCTGGTATTGCCAGTTATTTATTTCCGCATTCCCGTGTTTCTCAGCAACTGAAGGCCGTTGCTAATGATGCCCGGATGCTGAAAATCACCGCAGAAGAACTGGAGGTGATACGTTTGGACGAAAAACGGATGTATCAGAGCGGAGATTACAGAGAACTGCCGTTTATTGAGCTTGATTTGTATACAACGGCATTTCGTTTTGGCGCCCTGATTTACTATGGACTCGCAAACCGGTGCCCCCGCATTTTTGCTTCACCGGCTGACAGTCATCGCTGAGCGGCTCGATCCGGAAATCTGGAATGAAGCCTGGCGCTGGGGTTACCGCTGCTGCCTGCAACACGAAAATGAAAAGCATGTAACCGACTGATTTAACGGACTCACAGGTGTCAGTCAGCTACCCTGAAATGGGGCTGCTTCCATTTACTGATCAGGTTTGATAACCATGATTTATGGCATTACCCGCGGACTGTTCTTTGTGGCCGATCACGTCTGTCGCTATTCCCGGAGTTGGGAATGGCTGATGTGGCTGGTTGAGGAAGCCCGGACACTGCGAAATGTTGAGGCTGATTTGAAACTGGCTGAAAGGTATGCCGGTGAGCAAAACCGCCCTCATTCCATTTCGCTGATGAAGTGTACGCTTTATGATGCCGGATTTGCTTACGGCAGATTATTACTGTGGCGTGCGGATGGTCTGATGAGACCCTGGCCGGCATGTCTGCTTCGCCGTTTACCGGATATCGGTCAGCGGATTGATGCAGTGATCTGGCAGAAAGGCTGTGAAGCCGGCTTGGATGAGACCGTCAGTGAATGGATGGCAATGGAGATGGCTGATGAATACCTTGTCGGTATCGAACTGAGCGACTGATTTGCCGGCATTCATTCTTTTTTTACTTACCTACCCGACGGGGAAACTCCCCGTCAGGTGGACGTTTCTCCGTCTTTTTTTACCGGAGAAACACACATGTCTGTTTTACTGCCAGAAAACAAACCGTTTTCATTTCTGAGTCTGATCATGCAACGGCTGTACCGTTTTTATGACCGTATACCGTTTGTTTCGTCAGGGATACCCGGTGAATTACCGTGGATAAGTAACCGAACCGGCCGGCGCGCTTACCGTGCGACGGTGGTGAAAGTGAATCCCCGGCAGTTCAGGATCCGCATTACTGTACGTCTGGGCGCGCATTCGAAAGAATACCGCTTTCATTCGTTGATAACCTCGCTGGACAGCAGGACATTTTGTTCCATAAAAGCGGCCTCCCGTGCCGGATTTGCACTGACATACCAGCTGGCACAGGTGCGTTATGCCTGGTGTCGCTGATTTGTTGTACTGATAGCACCATTGACTTTTTGTTATGACCCCGCCCGGCGGATTGATTTCCGTCAGGAGATGAATCCGCCATTTTTTTAATCAGAATGAGGATTTATCACATGGGATATACACATTATTTTACACAAAAACAAAGCGTTGACCCCCTGATGTGGCAGAACTTCCGTGAACATCTGGACAAGCTCTATCACCACTATCTGGCCAATCCCATATCCGCAGAGCAGATTTGCGGCGGATACCCAGATAAACCTATTGTGTTGTGTGATGGCCTGGAGGAAAAACGGCTGAATGATGGCTCATTATTCACCGACGACGGTGAGGCGCTTTGTTTTAACGGTAATGCGGCTGATGACATGAATCATGAGACGTTTATTGTTCAGCGCGAAATCCCCGTAGAGGACTACTGGGATTTCTGCAAGACAGCATACAAACCCTATGACGTGTTTGTAGTCGCGGCATTACTGTTGTTGTACAACCTGTGCCCGGGATATTTTTCGGTCTCTTCTGACGGGGATATCCGGGACTGGCAGCCGGTGCTGGACTATGTCAGTCAGGTATTTCCTTATCTTATCCTGACGTTACCGGAAGGGATAGGTTTACCGGAGGCAGGATAATGGCCAGAGCCTGTACGATACGGGAACTGATAGCGGATTTATCCCGCTGCAATCCGGAGGCATTCGTCTTGTGTGAGATGTGGTTCCCCGATGATGTTACCTATGTTGATGAAACGGCTTGTCCGGCAGAGACACGGGCAACATTAACGCATGTTGCACATCATTTTGATGCGGAGCTGGGGATCAACTGGGACACGCTGGCGTGTGCGTTATCGTGTGTCAGAGATGCTGAGCAGAAGGGACTCGATATTTACTTTTATGCCAGTGAAAAGCGTGGTACAGACAAAAGCCGGATACCCGCCTCACGTTACGCAGAAGCGGACAGCGACGGCGATATTGAAGTCGGGTATTTCCGTAAGGTTAATGCGCTGTTTAAGTGGGTGCATGACCATATCGGGGCTTTTGAGAACTGTGAAAAGGTGCTGGTGACAGAGGCCCATCTGCGGGCTTTACAGCAGGACTTGCAGGCACTGACACCGGAAAACTGTCAGACACGGTTCCCGACCACTGAGGGCTTTTTCTTTGGTTCAACGGCTTATGATGAGGCGTACTGGGCTGATGTGGAAGGCGTCAGACGCTGGCTGTCAGAGATAACGGAGACGTTTGACTTTGACGCAGAGTCACTGTTTTTTGTGGCCTGGTGGTAATCAGGTAAGGTGTTTCCCCGGGAAGCACTGAACACATTTTAATCAGTGTTTCCACTGGAAACGCCGGTTGAAAATTAACCATATTGTTTTTTCACCTGATGGTGTATCTCACCGTCAGGACGGGATACACCTTTTTTATTGAGGGTATTCCGATGAAAAAATCTGACCGTAAACGCCGTCCGGCAGCGGATAAGCCGGTTCGCGATATTTATCAGGAAGTGACTGACCGTATTGTGGCCGCGCTGGAAAAAGGCACCCGTCCGTGGAAACGACCATGGCGGCCGTCGGAAGGGACAGGCACCGGTTTTCCGGTGAACGCCCTGACCGGTCATTCCTACCAGGGGATAAATGTGCTGCTGTTATGGTTGTCGGCGGCGGAGCAGGGCTTTGGTTACGATATCTGGCTGACTTACCGTCAGGCACAGCAACTGGGTGGCCATGTCCGTAAAGGCGAAATGGCGACGAATACTGTGATATTCAAACCGGTGAAGGTGCCGGCAAAAGACCGTCACGGTGAGCTGCTGCGGGGTGAACACGGTGAGGTGGTGATGACGGAGGTGCCGATGATAAAGGCGAATCCGTTATTTAACATAGCCCAGTGTGATGACCTGCCGGCGCATTTTTACGAAAACCGGCGACTACCCGGAGAGGAGACAGCAGGGATAACCCTGCCGGCCACGCACCGGGTGCTGGATATCCTGAATGCCAGCGGCGTGAAGGTGACCAGTGCGGCGCAGAACCGGGCGTATTACAGTCCGTCACAGGACCGGATTGTGATGCCGCTGTCGTCACAGTTTGACCGGAATGCCGATTACCAGGCCACCTTACTGCATGAGTTGGTGCACAGTACCGGTCATCCGTCCAGGCTGGCCCGTGAAGGCATCACCTCATCGTCCCTGAAGTTTGGTGACCCGCTGTACAGTTTTGAGGAGCTGGTTGCGGAAATGGGCAGCGCTTTTCTTTGTGCGCAGTTAAGCGTCGAGGGAGAAGTGAACCATGAAAGCTATCTTGACAGCTGGCTGCGGGTACTGAAATCGGACAAAAAAGCGTTGTTCCGGGCCGCCGGGCAGGCCCGCCAGGCCTGTGAGTTTTTACTGAATGTGGCCGCATCCCGACAGGCCGCGTAGGAGACTGCGATGAACAAAATGACCATTATCCGCTTTCAGTTACTGGTACATCAGTTACTGCAAGTGCATTACGGCATTACGCTGAGTGATACCGGATTGTCCGATGATGCTGAGGTGTCCCGGATGATTGAACTCGGGATATCGCCGGTATCGGTGGTCAACCGTCTGGTGGATAAGTACCACCTGGATAAACTGAATGCATCCTGTTATCTGCCGGCATCCCCGTATGTCAGTGACAGCGATGCCTTACTTGCACAGGCTCAGCTGAGCGGTGCCATTAACCCGGATGTCATGCCGGATAATCCTTAACGATTAACGACTGACATCTTTCCCGTGAGGGCTTGTTCCTCACGGGATAAGCCCTCTTTTTTATTCTGAAAAGAGGACATCATCATGCCAAACTGGTGCTCGAACCGACTTGACATCACCTTACACAACGCGGCGGATATGCCGGCTCTTAAACACTGGATATATGCGGATGATGGGATACCCGCCTGGCAGACGGCGATAGCACAAAGTCTGCATTTGTTGCTGGCCGGCTGCGCGGGGATACTGAAACCGGTCAGACCGCTGTCTTTTCCGCCGTTACCGGAACTGACTTCATACGGTGCAACCGGGCCTGTTTCCCCGGGAAACACGGCTTTCACGCACTGGGTTGACCTGCTGATGACTGCACCGGATTTGACACCGTCATGTTGTCAGCAAATCCATCAGTGGTATCAGATGTGGTTATCTGAAGGCGGGGCGTACCATTCCTGGGACTCGCTGACGGCGACGCAGAAAGCGAGACTGTCCCCGTTGTTATCGGGAAGCAGTTTTGACTGGCTTAACCGGTTTACCGGAGAGGATGAGAGCCGGGTGGCGACAGCCTGGGAGGATATTCAGTACCTTCGCAGTACCGGAGAAGCCATACCGATGGATATGCGGACTCTGTTACCGACCAGCCTTGCGGCTGAATTACACGGTTTTAACGGCTGTTTATGGAAAACACCGGAGGTCATCTGGCGGCAGGCGCGCTGGCAGGCGTTTGCCCCCGGTAACAGTACATATCACCTTTATCAGTGCCGTTATGGTGTGAAATGGCCGAACGGCAGTGGTTTTCACTGTATTGATGGCGGGTATGCGACGGAGTTATCCGCAGAGTTTGATACTCCGTGGGGGCCGCCGTCAGCAGCGGTTTTGTGTGCTCTGTCTGCGCGTTTCCGCTGTCAGGTCCGTCATGTCTATGCCGAAGAAGGCTGTGGTTTCTGCGGATACAGCGAGTATGACCATGGCCGGTTAACCGACCATGAATCTGATGAGATTGAGTTCAGTGATGAAGAGAATGAGGACGGTTTCCAGGATGTGACGGGACCGGACTATATTCTTGATTCATTGCCACATTATGGAGGGTGAGGTTTCCGTACTGATTTAACTGACTGAAAACCCGGTAGTGATACCGGGTTTTTTTATTTTTTTCGGAAAACTAATTTCGGCTTTTGTTTTATTCCCGCATTGTTATCGTGATGCCGTCATTGAATGAGATGGGGGAGAGTGTGATGAGATGTGAATTTGGGCAGGGTGTGAGGGAGTGGGCTCAGGATTTTTGGAATGAAATTCTGTTTCCTTTTTTTGTCACAGCCGGACTTTTGTTGCCACTGATTCTGGTTGTGGGCGTTTTCCTGGTCTGGGATGAACAGCGCCAGGCTGAGTGGGGGCGTTATTACCTGACGGAATGTCAGTTGGTGGAAAGAAACAGAAATGCGGGCTTCTGGTCAGGTCGGGAAAATATTCTGCAATGCGGAATGACCCGGGAGCATGTGAATGCGGACGCGTATGAAAAGGCCATCCGTGCCTGGCAGCAGAAACAGACAGAGACAGAATAATAAAACATTATTCATGTAATCTTCTGTTTTGTTGCCGGAATTATTTTTGTGGATGAGTTAACGTAATGAAAATAAGGTGCATTTATTATTTATTCTTATCCTGATATTAAAATAATTTATGTTTTATTTAATGTTGCGTTGTTGTTTTTACCGAATTAAAGAGGCAGTAACACCGATGTTACCGTGGTTTCGTAAATCGCTTTCCCGGAAAGCGGAAGAGAAAACATTGCGTGTTTCCCCGGGAAACACGCAGGAAAGGCCATTATTTATCCGTGACAGTGACGGCTTTTATTTACCGCAGGCAGCTGACGTATTGCTGACCACACCGCAGCGGCAAAACTGGTTACAGCAAATCAGCCGGGTGGTAGCGTTACCGGATAACCAGTACCGGGCACTTTGCCTGTCTCCTTTGCAGACGCTGGCAGAACGACTTCAGTGTGTGCCGGCATCAAAAACCGGGAAATATGCCGGCGAAGGGGGATTGCTGGATTTAACGCTGAATACGACAGCCTGGTGTATGCGGATGTCCCAGAAAGAGATGCTGCCCCGCGGGCTTCCGTCGGAAGAGCAGAGCCGTCAGTTCAGCGCCTGGAATGTGTGTGTTTTTTATACCGGACTGTTTTACTGGTTACCGTTAACGGCACAGTTTGAGGGACAACTGAACAGCCTGTCGGCGTGGCAGCCGGGGATGAGTGCGCCCACCGTACCGTATCGTTTTCGCTTTCATGAGCCGGTGCCGGATATGACGCATTTTCGCCGGACGACGGGGGCCATGATGGCTTTCCGGCTATTACCGGAGAAGGTAATCCACTGGTTGTCGGGTACACCAAAGGCGCTTCAGGCGTTGTCTGACGTGGTGACCGAGCCGGTAAACGGTGATAATGATTTACAGCGTGTGCTGAATGAGGCTCTGGCTGCGTTCCCCGCCGGTGCATTGCCGGCATTTTCTTCCGTTGTTTCTATGTCAGCGCCTGATGCTTCGTCTTCAGTGCTATCAGGGCAGCCGGAGAATGATATCGCGTCATTGGCGCCTGCTGAATTGGCGCAAAAGCCACAACCTGAAACTCCGTCTGTAACATCTGTATTGCCTCCGGAGTCTGTTACTTCAGAAAAAACAGAGAACGGAATTCACTGCGATATACCGCTAATGGTAGTTGCAGAAGCAGAAGGTGCGGTTGTCCATGGGGCACTTGATTCTGCTGATGAAAAAACTGTCTCAGATATGTCTCCTCCGTTATCTGAGGATATGAAATATGCACTTGAATTATCAGGTTTAATGCCGGAAATCTTATCTGATACTCAGACGGGCAATCGTGATGAGAAGGATGAACAGCGCGAAAACTGTCTGAGTATAAAAAATGAAGGAGAGGCTTTCTGGGCGTGGTTTAAGTCCGGATTATTGGGCGGAAAACTGGCAATAAATACGCCGGATGCGAAGGTTCACTGTGTCATGGAGTATTTGTTTTGCCAGAGTCCGGCTGTTTTTTATCAGTACATACAGGAGGCGGGTAAAAATCCGGATGATATCGGCCATATTATTTCTTCTTTTGAATCCCTTAAATTGCACCGGATTATTCGTCATGATACCCGACAAACAGGGCATTTCAGGGCTCGAATTTATGGTGAAAAACTGAATCCGCTGAGTGATAACAAAACATTAATTACGTTATCCCATAAAAAAATCAATGGTTACATGATTAAAGGACGTCAGATTTTTGGCATGAATATGCCGGAGGAATCATTGTTTATTCGTATTGTCGGAAGTTAAAAGCAGGAGGTGTTTATGAAAGATAATCACAGTTCTGATGAACATCAGCAGAAAGTGGATGTATGGGAGCAAATGCTGAGTAATTACTTTTACAATAAAGTATTACGGCCGGATACGGAGAAAACATACCGTAAGATGGTACGTCTTTTTCTGCGTTATTGCGGAGTTTGTGAAAATGCGTTACCGCTACCGGATGAAGTGACACATGAGCATGTGCTGAGATGGCGAAGAAATGAGCTGAATATTCAGAAAGTCCGGGAACGGACATGGAACACAAAAACCAGGCATATGCAGTCTCTGTATAATTATTGGATCAAAAAAGGGATTGTTTCACTTAAAGAAAACCCGTTCTCAGAAACACAAATTGAACCGGGTGAAAAACAGAAAAAAGTCTATACACAATCACAACTGAGAACGATTTATCGTATTCTGGAACAATTTCAGCAACAGGAAAATATGCTGCCACCTGATCAGGCTCACTTTCAGGCATGTGCGGTTTATCCCACTCGATTCTGGTTTGCTGTGCTGGAAACGCTGAGGCTGACGGCTATTCGTTTTAACCAGCTGATTAACCTGCATATTGGCGATCTGGATTTTGAGGAGTGTACGATCACATTGCGCAGTGAAAGCAGTAAAAATCACCGGGAATATCAGATTGCTTTTGTTCAGCCACTACGTTGTTTACTGGCGCCCTTGGTTGAGGAAATGCGTTGTCACGGGGCGGATAAAAACGATATTTTGTTTGATGTTCATCGTCTTTATCATAAACGACTATCCCGCTCTGAAACTCCACTCAGTCAGACGATACGTTCTTTTTTCCGTCGTTTATCAAAGGAATGTGGATTTCATGTCAGTCCCCATCGTTTCAGACATACACTGGCGACGACATTAATGAAACATCCTGAACGTAATATGCAATTGACGAAACAGATGTTAGGACACCGTAGTCTCTCTTCAACTATGGAATATATTGCTCTGGATGCATACAGTACAGTCAGGATCTTGGAGAATGAGTTAGGTGAGTTTTTAACAATGGGATTAGGTGGTGAACTTACAAGGCTAGCATCAAAAAGACAGAGGATGTGATATAAATAAAAAATATTTACACAAAGTTGACTATTTTATCAACTTTGTGTATAAGCTGGATTTGATTGAGAAGGGTGTTCTAGGAAAACACCCTTACTTGATAAATCATTGTCAACCACGTGAGAAGTCATGAACGTGATTACAACTGAAATTCAAGTTTTAACCGAGCGTTGGAGATCTCACTTCCAGCGACCGTGCTAGGGAAACGGTTACACCATTTCCGAAAGGAAAGATGGTGCCCGGACTCGGAATCGAACCAAGGACACGGGGATTTTCAATCCCCTGCTCTACCGACTGAGCTATCCGGGCAACGAGGCGTATTAAACCTGATTTCACAGTTGGAGTCAAGGAACATTCGAAAAACTTTATTTCGTATGCGCTTTTTTTCAACAGGTTAGCTGATTATTGAACAGTAAGGCTAATAAAAAGACGATAAAATAAAAAACACTCGCCAGTTATATACTGAAACGAGTGCTTTTTGTACTAATATTAATCGCCTTTAGAGACGGTAATTCTTCTGAGCCTTATCGACTTTTATCAGATAATTACGCGATTCGGCAGCAGGATGCTTTGTTGATAGCGTTTGATAAACTTCGCCAGGGGCGAGCTGATTGATCTTCTGTGCAGCTACTTTTTTATCGCTGTGGAAGACTCTAAGGACGCTACCAGCACCACCGTTATAAGCGGTTATTACGGCATAACGGCGTGACACTGGGTTTTGAATATCACCTAAATAGCTATTTTGTAAAATTGCCAAATAAGCAGTTCCCGTATCAATATTTTTTTCCGGATCGAAAAGGTAACTACGGCTCGGAACCCCTGACTTACCTTGCGAACGGAAAACATCTTTACCCGCGGTATTTGGCATGATTTGCATCAAGCCTAACGCATCGGAACGACTTACCGCGTAAGGGTTAAAGCTCGATTCGATTTGCATAATGGCTAAAATAAGTGACTCATCAACCCCATATTTAGCCGATGCCTTCCTGATAAAAGGAAGGTACTTATGAGCGCGTTTATCAAGGTGGTTAGGAACCAGTTGCATGGTCACAGACCAAATGACATTCATACCTGATTGCCGGCGCTGCAACTTATTATTAACAAGGTATTCAGCGTATTTATTTGCGCGCCATTCCCAACGAATGGGTTCACCTGTGTTATCTAATACCTGCCCAAATAGAAAAGGCTCTTGGCTGTGAGGTATATCATTAATATCAGAATACAAATCGATAGAATTTGGGTCATCACCCATTAATAGGGTAGTGATGATAGCCTTTTTCAAATGTTCTGAAGGCTCTACGGCGGAGATGGTTTCTACTGTAATCGTCCCAGCATCAAAGTTGATATGACTACGGGTACGATACTCATCGGTATACTTAACATAATCTTTAGGGCCTGCAATGAGAACTTCTTTGATCCCCCAGATATTTTCGATATTGTGGGCAAATTGCCCCATAAGGATCTCGAACCCATTGGTGTCTTTCACATAGTTAGGATTAAAATCAGACTCTTTATTGCTGGAGCAGGAGATAAGAAGAGGCACCAGCAGCGTTAAGGCTAACAGTTTTTTCATACATTCCACAGTATTCAAGCTCATGGTCTACCTAAGATAGGTAGACCAATCAATTATTTTTCAGGTGTGTAGCCGTCGATATGAATATCGTGTCCCTCAAATAGGAACTTAACCATTTCTTGCTCTAGCATTTTACGGTCATCAGGGTTCATGGTATTGAGCTTTTTCTCATTAATCAGCATGGTTTGTTTTGCCATCCACTGACCCCAAGCCTCTTTCGAAATCTCATTAAAAATGCGCTTTCCTAGCTCACCCGGATAGAGCTGAAAATCTTGCCCCTCAGCGTCACGTTGTAAAAAAGTACAAAAAATTGTTCTACTCATTATTTTTTCCTCAGAATATCAGGCGGCACGGCAAGCTGTTGAAGTAAGCTTTCAACCGGCGCAGCGAGGCCGATTGTTGCACCGAGATTTAAGTTATACCAAAGTCCTTTACCTTCATCCATGGCTGAAGTAAATGCCTGAATATTAACTTTAACAGGAATAATATCCAGATGAAAATGGCTGAATGTGTGGCGAAACGCAATTAATTGTTCTGGCGTATCATGTTGAATACCGGATTGAGAAAGCCACGCATTCATTTGCTCTTGGGTTTCAAATTGAGGGAAGGCAAATAGCCCTCCCCAAATACCTGAAGGTGGTCGCTGTTCAAGCCAAACGAGATCGCCTTGCTGCATAATTAGAAACCAAGCTGTCTTTTCAGGGATCTTTTGTTTCGGCTTTTTACCGGGGTAATCCTGCCATGAGTGGTTAGCATAGGCTATGCAACCTAAATGCAGGGGGCAAAGTTCGCATTTCGGTTTACTACGGGTGCATACCATAGCACCTAAATCCATCATAGCCTGATTAAAGAACTGGACGCCTTCTTTAGGGGTAACCTCAGTACTGATATCCCATAAGCGATTTTCGACCTCTTTTTTCCCTGGCCATCCTTCGATGGCATAGCAGCGAGCGAGCACGCGTTTAACATTACCATCTAATATTGGATAGTGCTGTTGTTGTGATAACGACAAAATAGCGCCTGCTGTAGAGCGACCAACACCAGGAAGGGCCACAACATCATCGAATGTAGTTGGAAACTGCCCATTGAAACGTTCTGCTATGACTTTTGCGGCCTTATGCAAATTGCGAGCGCGTGCGTAATAGCCCAGCCCCGTCCATAGATGTAATACTTCATCTAAGGGGGCATTCGCGAGGTCTTTTACATCGGGAAAACGGCGAATAAATTTTTCGAAATAGGGAATAACCGTACTGACTTGGGTTTGTTGTAGCATGACTTCCGAGAGCCAGACATGGTATGACGTTTTTTCTTTTTGCCACGGCAAAGTTTTCCGGCCATATTGGTGATACCAATTAAGCACGGCGAGCGAAAATTGTTGAGCTTCCATTGAGTATATTATTTTTATCGGTAATTCTATTAAAATCAGAGATAGTCAGGATTGCAACATAGACCGGACAAGCTGTAAACCGCTTATTGTGTGCTGGAGTGTAAAGTTATCCAATTTTCACCTGCAACCTTGGATGAGTTTTGATAAACTCCCTGCACTTTCATGTGAAGTTTGTATTATTAATCGTTTTACTAACTTGTTGAAAATAGTCGGCAAGGGTAGTCATTTTCGCTTATTTACTTGATTAGGCAATCAATTCGTAGAATTTTTATATTATGATCAATAACGTCATCTCCCCAGAATATAATGAAGAAGGGCGGGTTATGCGCCGCGTTCGCAGCTTTGTCCGTCGTCAAGGACGTTTGACGCAACGCCAAGAAGATGCGCTACAAAGTGAATGGGCAACGATGGGGATCGATTTTGTTGCACAGCCTTTAGATTTTGCCGCAATTTTTAATAACCAAAATCCTGTTGTACTTGAGATAGGGTTTGGTATGGGGGCCTCTTTAGTCACAATGGCCTCACAAAATCCTGAAAAAAACTTTCTAGGAATTGAAGTCCATGCGCCTGGTGTTGGAGCATGCCTTGCTTCCGCAAAAGAAGAAAATGTGACAAATTTACGTGTCATGTGTCATGACGCAATTGAAGTGTTGGACCGTATGATCCCCGATGAAAGTTTATCTATGGTTCAGCTATTTTTCCCAGATCCATGGCATAAGGCAAAACATAACAAGCGCCGTATTGTGCAAGGGCCTTTTGCCGATAAAATTCGCGCTAAACTGGTGAAGGGCGGTGTTTTTCATATGGCGACGGATTGGGAGCCATATGCGGAACATATGTTGGAAGTGATGAGCCATGCAGATGGGTATAAAAACTTATCTGCATCAGGGGATTATGTACCTCGGCCTGAAACACGACCTGAAACAAAATTTGAAAAACGCGGCCAGCGGTTGGGGCACGGTGTATGGGATTTAATGTTTGAGAGGACAAAATAATGGCTAAGCAACAACGCAGTCGTCGTTTACGTAAAAAACTACGTATTGATGAATTCCAAGAGTTAGGGTTCATTGTAAAATGGAGCTTTGAAGAAGGTACGCCTATCGAAGAAGTCGATCGTACCGTTGATGCATTGATTGCTGAAGCAATTGAACCTAATGGCTTAGCGTTTGAAGCAAGTGGTTATATGAGCTGGGAAGGTATTGTTTGCCTGCAAAAAATCGGTAAATGTACTGAAGAACACCGTACCATTGTCGAAAACTGGCTAAAATCAAAAGGCATGAAAGATATCGTTGTTTCAGAGCTATTTGATGTTTGGTGGGAATAATTTCTTAAGTCGGTAATCGATTTATTGGGTTTCTTATTTGTTTTACGAACTCTAATGGTCATTACGACCAAAGGCATCCTTTTAGGATGCCTTTGTTTTCTGGAGTGAAGTACAGTGAGCCGTCTATTTTCTAATCAACTACTGAACGATATCTTAGACCAAGTACGGCCTTTAATTGGTCAAGGCGCGGTCGCAGATTATATTCCTGCTCTCGCGAATGTCCCTCCTCATCAATTGGGGATTGCGGTGCATACTGCTGACGGTGAAATTTTTATGGCGGGAGATGCTCAGACACGTTTTTCTATCCAATCAATTTCAAAAGTACTGAGCCTGACTTTAGCGATGACGCGTTATGAAGAAGATGAAATTTGGCGACGCGTCGGGAAAGAGCCATCAGGATTACCATTTAACTCCTTGATCCAGCTTGAAATGGAAAAAGGTATTCCGCGTAACCCTTTTATTAATGCGGGAGCGATTGTGATTACAGATATGCTGCAATCACGTTTAAGTGCGCCCAAGCAACGCATGCTAGAGTTTGTCCGAAAACTTGCTTGCGAGCCAGATATTAGCTACGACATTGCGGTTGCGCGTTCGGAACTTGAACATGCCAGCCGTAATGCCGCCATTGCCTTTTTGATGAAATCATTTGGTAATTTTGAGAATAATGTCCTTACAGTTCTCGAAACTTACTTTCATTATTGTTCTCTAAGTATGAACTGTGTAGAGCTGGCACGCTGCTTCTCTTACTTAACATCACAAGGGATGTCATCTTGCTCTATCGACCCTATTATTACGCCACTACAGTCGCGGCAAATTAATGCCTTAATGATGACTTGTGGGATGTATGATGGTTCTGGTGAATTTGCCTTTCGTATTGGCATGCCAGGGAAATCGGGTGTTGGTGGTGGGATCGTTTGTGTCGTACCGAACCAGTTTTCTGTTGCGGTATGGGCACCTGAATTAGATACGGCGGGGAACTCGCTGGTGGGTTGCGCAGCTCTTGAATTATTATCAAAACGCATTGGTCGTTCGGTGTTTTAGATATCATCAATCGGTAAAACGATCTAATAGGAGTTACTATGTTACGCCGTACTTTAATTGTTCTTTCTTTATTGGCTAGTGCAGGCACTCAGGCCGCAGATTATAAATGTTCAGTGACGCCTAAAGACGATATCTTTCTGACCCCAGCAAGTGTTCAAGTGGTTGGGCGCAGTGGCGACTTGAATATTACGCCTAATGGTGATGTGACTCTTAATGGCAAAAAAATTGAGGTAACCGAGCAGCAAAGGCAGCAAGCTGTTCGTTATCAAGCCGCTATCCGTAATGATATTCCATGGATCAAATTGGAAACCCAAAATAAATTATCGGCCTCGAAAAATACCCTTGATAAAGTGGTGATCCGAGTAATCGGTAATGATAGCAATGTACGTAAACGCTTAACGAAGTTAGAAAGTGACCTTAATGGTCAGATCAATCAAGTCATAGAGACACGCCCTGATGGTTATGCTTTCCATCACCAAGCAATGAGCAAAGTTGAAACGCAAGGGCGTCAATTGGTCAATGAGAGTCTAGGTGGCATATTACAGGACAGTATTAATGAAATGGGGCGTAAGCAACTGCTCTCTGGCGGTGATAGCAGTAAAGCGCTGCAAGGTCTTTTAGGGAATTTAGGTGGGCTTCAGCAAGACCTCGAAGCTGAGTGGAAAAAACAAGAAAATAGCTTCCAACAGTTTGGTCAACAAGTGTGTGGTAAAGTGACTTCCCTTGAACAGCAACGTATTTCATTAATGAATTCACTGAAGTAAGAGATATTCTCTTCTTTTTTAAGAGGCAGAGGCCTATTTTGGGCTCTGCCTCTTTGTTATTTAGCACAGCAAAAATGTGATGTTTTTATCAATAATAATAATCAAAATGAAATTGATTCTTATTTGATTGACTTATTAATGGCTCACTCTAGAATGCAAGTTTGGTTTAGTGACTAACTGGTATTGTTTAATATGAAAAAATTCATTCCTGCTGTACTTGTTTCCTTACTCTCTTTTTCCGCGCCATATGCACTGAGTGCTGAATCAGCGGCATTTACCCCTAACGCCGTCATTGCACAAGGCACTGAAAAAGTGAATATCAAACATTTGTCAGGTGAGACTGAAGTGAATAAGGCTCCACAGAAAGTGGTTTTATTCGACTTTGGTGTTTATGATTCAATGCAAAAATTAGGGCTTGGCGATAAGGTCGTTGCGCTGCCAATGGGCAATGCGCCTGCTTACATTAAAGGCAATATTGCTGCTAATGTGCAAAATGCAGGTGGAATGAAACAGCCTGATCTTGCAAAAATTGCAGAATTAAAGCCTGATCTGATCGTGATCACTGGTCGCCAAGGTAAGTCTTATGATGAACTATCTAAAATTGCTCCAACCATTAATTTAGGTACAAATAGCCAGCATTACATTGATTCAGTGAAAGCGAATATCAATTTAATCGGTGAGCTGTATGGCAATCAAAAATCGGTAGAAGAGCAACTGGCTCAGTTGGATAAATCTATTGCGGTAGCCCAAGAAAAAGCGAAAAAATCACAGTCTAAAGTGTTAGTTCTGCTGCATAACGATGGCAAATTGATCCCAAATAACCAAAGTGTTGTTTATGATGTTGTTAAAGCACAACGCGCAGAGTTACCAGAGCCAGCAGAAGCGGATAAGTCTAAGCGCCGTGTCGTTGATACGAAAACCATCGCACAGGCAGATCCCGATGTGATTTTAATCGTGGATCGCAGTGAAGCGATCGGGGCAGGTAAGCTGGATAAAACCGTTTTCGAAGATCAAAATATTCAAGAAACGAAAGCCTACAAAAATGGCAAAATCACATACTTGCAGTCTGATTTATGGTATTTGTCAGGTGGTGGTTTAGTGAGCCTAACAGAACAAGTTGATGCAGTCGCTAAAGCACTATAAGTGATCTAAAAAAGCCCGCACCAGTTAAAAGCGCCCAATTTTATGAGCGCACTTTAATCTGCGGGCTTTTGTGATTTATGGGGCGGGATAGGGATATTTTTATTGCGAAAACAAATTACTCTTCATCAAGAAAAAGCTCTAGCAATGAGTTTAAGAATAATTTGCCATGTTTGGTAATTTGCCACTCATGCTCATTTTCAGTGATATAGCCTTTATTTAGCGCTTCATTAAGTGAGTCTCTTACCACCGATTCAGGCAAGCCCGTATAGTCACTAAATTCTTTTCGGGGCATTGGCTCCAATAACCGAAAGCGGTTCATAAAATATTCGAACGGCCTATCTTGGGCATCGACATCGTAAGATTTTTGCAAATAGCGCCCCTCCATATAACCACGAGGATGCTTAGTCTTGATGGTACGCATAATACGTCCATCAGTGAATGAGATCTTACCATGAGCGCCACAGCCGATACCGAGATAATCACCAAAACGCCAATAGTTGAGGTTATGTTCACATTGAAAACCAGGCTTAGCATAAGCCGATGTTTCATATTGCTGATAACCTGCCGCAGTGAGCAGCTTATGCCCTTCGGAATAAATTTCCCATAATGTATCATCATCGGGCAGGGTCGGAGGGCGCGAGCCAAATTGTGTATTAGGCTCGATAGTCAATTGATACCAAGATAAATGGGGAGGGGAAAGCGCAATTGCTTGGCGCAAGTCAGATAACCCTTCATCACGAGTTTGTGAAGGCAAGCCATGCATCAAGTCTAAGTTAAAACTACGTAAATTAAGCTGTGTCGCAAGCTTCGCAGCCCGTTTCGCCTCTTCAGCGCCGTGGATGCGGCCAAGAGTAATCAATTTGTCATCGCCAAAGCTCTGTACACCAATAGAGATCCGGTTAATCCCTGCTTTTTGGTAGCCTGAAAAACGATCGGCTTCCACAGTACCCGGGTTAGCTTCCATCGTGATTTCAGCTTGTGGGTCAAGATGAACTCGTTGACGTACACCATCCATCAGCGCTTGCATGGATTCCGCACTTAATAAGCTTGGTGTACCTCCACCAATAAATAGTGTTTTGATGGCGCGATCACCGATGAATTTCGCATCAATCTCTAAGTCGTGCAACAGGTGCTCAACATACTCTCGCTGGGGGATATCACCTTTAAGAGTATGCGAATTGAAATCACAATATGGGCACTTTTGTACACACCAAGGAATATGGATATATAGGCTTAGAGGTGGCAACTTAAGCATTCTTGAGTGCATCCAATAGCATTGCTAAGGCTTTGCCTCGATGTGAAATCGCTTGTTTTTCTGATTTCGTCAGCTCAGCAGAGGTACAATTCAGTTCTGGCACATAAAAAATAGGATCATAACCAAAACCGCCTTGCCCACTTGGTTCATGAGTGATGATGCCATGCCAGCGTCCATGGAAAACCAAAGGTGTTGGGTCTTCTGCATGGCGTAAGTAAACCAACACACAGTTAAATTGTGCCTGACGTTCCCCATCAGGCACCGATTTCATCGCATCGAGTAATTTATGCAGGTTTTGTTCATCCGTTGCTTCTTCACCAGCATAGCGAGCGGAATAGATCCCCGGAGCACCACCGAGTGCGTCAACGGAGATCCCAGAGTCATCCGCAATAGCAGGGAGACCAGTTTGCTGAGAAGCATGGCGAGCTTTTAAAATCGCATTTTCGATAAATGTTAATCCTGTTTCCTCGGCAGACTCAACGCCGAGAGAAGTTTGGGCTACGATATCCATCCCAAAATCACGTAACAGGTCAGCAAGTTCATTGACTTTTCCCGGATTACCGGTAGCTAAAACAACCTTTTGCATTTTTAATCGCTCTTATTACATTACGCCAACAGCGTAGAGAATGCCTGTTAATGTTGGATCAATCATCAGTGAAATATCAGAACGTAGATAATTCAGCGCAATTAAGATGAACATGACAATCATTGCTGAGAAATCAAGCCCACCCATAGCAGGGATAATGCGACGGATTGGCGCCATTAATGGTTCTGTTAATTGATATAACAAATAGTCGACAGGATTACGGCCTTGGCTAATCCAGCTCATGATCGCTCTAATCAATATCATCCAGAAAATTAATTTTCCGGCATAGGTTAGTAACAGAATAATACTGATTGGAATAACACTAAAACTGAGAAGGGCCAATGTATGGGTGATCCATAAGCTAAAGACAATAGCAACAAGTGATAAGATAAATGCGATAGTAACTGTTGCTGTATCAATAGGCCCGATAGAAGGGATAACACGGCGTAATGGTGTAATAACAGGTTTCGTGGCTTTTACCACGAACACGGAGAAGGGGTTATAGTAATCTGCACGTACCCACTGCATCCAGACTCGTAGCAGTAAGATAAAAATATAAAGTTGAATAATGGTTGTAACAACAAAAAGTAAAGTCTGCATGTCTCGTCCCGCTGTTAATTAAAAAAGTTTTTCCATCTCTTCTGCCCGAGTGATAGCACGTTGCATCGCTTTTGCTACCATTTGCGGAAGACCACTATCGTAAAATTGCGCTAATGCCATCGCTGTCGTTCCTCCCTTAGAAGTCACTTGTTCGCGCAATGTGGAAAATGGGGTGTCGCCTTGTGATTTCGACAACGCAACAGCACCTTCCGCGGCATTTAAGACCAATTGACGGGCTTGATCGGGCGTATAGCCTAGTTTTTCGGCTTCTTGCTGCATGGATTCCATAAATAAGAAGAAGTAAGCAGGAGAGCTTCCAGTAATTGCAATAATATTATTGATCTCTTGCTCTTTTTCGCACCAAATTGTCGAGCCAACACTTTGCATCAATTGCTCTGCAAATTGTTTGTCTTCGGCGTTAATACTCTCTTCTGCGAATAAACCACTCACGCCTTTACCGACGAGTGATGGCGTATTTGGCATGATACGAACCAACTGCAATGGTTGGGCTAAATAATCGGCATAGCGGTGAGCGGGGATACCCGCAGCAATGGTCAATACCAGTTTTTTACTGAAATCCACGGCATGCTGTAAAGGCTGACACACCTCTTCCATCATTTGTGGTTTTACAGCAAGTACAATCACATCGGCGTGTTGCACAGCGGATACATTATCACTACTGCTGATAACGCCATATTGTTCGGCGATTTTTTCTCGGCGAACAGGGGTTGGCGAACAGACGGTGATCATTGAGGCGGGGTAACCGTGGCTAACAAGCCCTGCAATAATAGCATGGGCCATATTTCCGGCACCTATAAATGCAATTTTGCGATGTTGCATGTTGTACTCCTTATGATTTGTGATAGTCACGGGCACCAAAAATAGCCGTTCCGATACGAACGAGGGTCGACCCACAATGAATGGCAGCAGCCATATCATCGGTCATCCCCATAGATAGGGTGTCGACGCTAGGGTAGTGTGTTTGTAACTGTTGATAGGCTTGCTCCATTTTGCGAAAAGCTTCGCATTGGCGCTGGTAGTCGCTTTCCGGTGCTGGAATGGTCATCAAACCACGAAAAACTAGGTTAGGCATTTGGCTAACTTGTTTTGCTAGCTCATCAAGCTCTTCAAGTTTTATGCCTGACTTACTGTTTTCATCACTGATATTTATTTGGATCAGCACATTTAGCGGTGCTTTGTTGCTTGGACGCTGATCATTTAGACGTTGGGCGATTTTTTGCCGATCCAGCGTATGGAACCAGTCAAAATACTCGGCGACAAGACGGCTTTTGTTTGATTGTAATGGGCCAATAAAATGCCAAACCAGATCTTGTCTATCCGCGAAAAACTGAATTTTCTCAACGCCTTCCTGAACATAATTTTCACCGAATTGACGCTGTCCAGCCTCGATAGCCTCCAAGATAGCGTCACAAGGTTTGGTTTTACTAACTGCAAGTAGAGTGATGTCCTGTGCAGAGCGATGACATTCTGCTGCCGCTCGTTCAATACGCGCTTTTACATCAGAGATATTACGTTGAATGGTCATTATTCTGTTCAATTACGTTAGGTGGATAATCATAATGCCCATAGTGTAAAGCATATTGCTTGATAACGGCACCTTTGCATGTGTAGATTAAAAAAAATTACATTTCGGAAAACATTGTGCGGCTTAAAGGTGTTGCTCAAACCAACTTTCTAAGATCACGACAGCAGATGCTGAGTCTACTTTGCCTTTACTCAGTGCTCGGTAACCACCACGCTCAAATAATTCTGCTTTTGCGGCAACCGTGGATAGGCGTTCATCGTGTAGCTCGACTTTGACACCAAATCGCCCATGGATACGATTAGCAAAGTTACGCGCTTGGCTGGTGACAAGTTGTTCAGTGCCATCCATATTTAAAGGAAGGCCAACAATGACCAATTGAGGTTGCCACTCTTTTAGCAACTTTTCGATCTGTTGCCAATCAGGGCGGCCATCATTGGCTTTCAGTGAGGCGAGGGAGCGGGCTGTTCCTGTGATTTCTTGGCCAACAGCAACACCAATACTTTTCGTACCAAAATCAAATGCAAGAAGGGTTCTGCTAGACATCACGCGTGCCCCGCCTGCATGGAAATTGTATGGATATTCACGCCTAGAAGGTTAGCAGCAGCTTGCCAGCGATCTTTAATAGGGGTATCAAACACTAACTCTGGTGTGGCTTCTACCGTCAACCAACTATTTTCCATAATTTCATTTTCGAGTTGACCGGGCTCCCAGCTTGCATATCCCAGAGCGACTAATGATTGCATAGGCTGCTGGTCCTTGCCGAGTGTTTCTAAGATATCTTTAGAGGTCGTTACCATCATGTCATCATTGAGATGCAGACTTGAAGCAAAGCCTTTAATCGGCGTATGGAGGATAAAACCATGCTCTTCAGCAACAGGGCCACCAGCAATCACTGGTTTAGCAAGGTTGCTGGTATTGGTTGTTGAAACCGCTATCTCTAATTTCTCGAGCATGGTACTCACAGAAAAATCATCAATAGGTTTATTGATAACGATCCCCATAGCGCCTTTTTCATTGTGTTCACACACATAAACAACAGACTGCTCAAAATAGGGATCAGTAAGAGATGGCATTGCTATCAAAAAATGATTTTGTAAATTCATAATTTTTAGGCTCAGTGTAGTAAGTAACCTATTTTAATGATAAGAATTGCCTTTAAAGGTTGAGAAAAGGCACTTTAATGAGCCTTTTCTCATTACCAATACGCTATTTTTAGCGCTGAAGGCACTATTTTTTTATATCGCGCTCAATGGCATCCATCAACATACCCGTGATAGAAATATCGTAAGCGGCTTCAATTTCGCGGGCACAAGTTGGGCTAGTGACATTAATTTCAGTCAAACGATCGCCTATAATATCAAGCCCAACAAAGTATAAGCCTTTTGCTTTTAAAGTTGGGGCAACGGCGCGGGCAATTTCCCAATCGCTTTCACTTAATGGGCGAGCTTCTCCGCGACCACCTGCCGCCAAATTACCACGGGTTTCCCCCTGTGCTGGGATACGAGCTAGACAGTAAGGCACAGGCTCACCATCAACGACCAGTACACGTTTGTCACCATCTTTAATTGCTGGCAAATAGTTTTGTGCCATGCAGTAACGGCTAGCATGCTCGGTGAGCGTTTCGATAATAACCCCAACGTTAGGGTCGTCTTGCTTCAAACGGAAAATAGACGCTCCGCCCATTCCATCAAGTGGTTTAAAAATCACATCGCCATGCTTTTGGTGGAACTCACGTAGCTGTTTAGCGCTGCGCGTGACTAATGTGTGTGGCGTTAATTCAGGGAACCACGCTGTAAACAGTTTTTCATTGCAGTCGCGTAAACTTTGTGGCTTGTTGACGATCAGTGCGCCAGCCTGCTCAGCTCTTTCAAGAATATAAGTTGCATAGATAAACTCAGTGTCGAAAGGGGGATCTTTACGCATTAAAATAGCGTCAAGATCACCGAGCGCGATATCTTGCTCAGATTTGAACTCATACCATTTGTTTGGGTTTTCTTCGACAGTGACGACTTTTGTCGTTGCGCGAGCTTCACCTTGATACAGATAGAGATCATTCATCTCCATATAATGGATTTCATAACCACGACGTTGAGCTTCCAGCATCATAGCAAAACTAGTATCTTTCTTGATTTTAATGGATGAAATAGGATCCATTACTATACCGAGCTTGATCATTTTTTCTCCTTAACCTAGATCACCTAGGCGCACTTGCAGTGCGGTGATTGCAGTTAGCGCAGTCGTTTCTGTTCTTAACACTCTTGGCCCTAACAGAATATCAGTAAATTGATAATTAGCTGTCATGGCGATTTCTTCTTCACTTAGCCCACCTTCGGGGCCGATTAATAGCCGAACTTTATTTAATTCGGCAGGTAATGTATTGATACTTTGTGTTGCTCGTGGGTGTAAGTTGACCTTAAATGCCCCATCCTCCTCAGCACACCATGCTTCGAGTGACTGTACAGGACGAATTTGTGGGATCCGATTACGACCACACTGCTCACACGCAGCAATGGCAATCTTTTGCCATTGTTGTCGTTTTTTCTCTAACCTTTCTGAATCTAAACGAACACCACAGCGCTCAGAGAGTAAAGGGGTGATTGTATTAACACCTAGTTCCACCGATTTTTGGATAGTAAACTCCATTTTTTCACCACGCGACATGACTTGCCCAAGGTGTAAATCTAATGGCGATTCTCTATCATCAACATGGCTATCGATAATATTGACGGAGACTTTCTTTTTTGTCGCCTCTGATATTTCAGCGCAAAACACCTGATTACTGCCGTCAAATAATTCCAGTTTTTGGCCCGCAGTCATGCGAAGCACTCGCCCCACATGGTTGGCTGCATCATCGCCAAGAGCGATTGTAGTGTTAATTTGTAGTGGCTCAGGGTGATAAATGCGTGGAATGCGCATACAGTTTCCTTAAAAAGAACAAGGTTAAAAAAGAGCAATAGCAGATCAAAAATATGGGGATGCAATCGCCAAAATCAAGAGCTAGCTCAATTTTATAGTGGTTTATGGTTTTTTTGTAGTCTAGCCTGTGTGGTATTGGTGTGATGAATGATAATATATTATCAAATACGACAAAAAATCATCGCGGTTAAAACGATAAATTGTGTCGGAATTACTGTGTAGGGAAATAAATAGAGGTACGGTATATTTGTATATAACTCCATAATGGAATAAGGAGAATATATGATATTACCGATTGAAAGGATCTATCATAAAATTATCCATCATCTCTCTTTTTTATCTTTTAGTGATCTTAATAATTTTATTACTTCAACTTTTCCAATGCTAACAGTATGCCGAGGCAACTTAAGTTCAGGAAATGTAACTATCGATAATTCATACTGTTTTTTGGGGGATGTATGTGGCTATAGGCTATTACTTATGGCTTTTATCATTGTTATATCAGCGAAAATTTCACAGTTGATGTTACAACATATTCCTAAAAAATATTTAAATAAAGATGGGATAAGGATAGGTTATAAATGGCTGGTACTTATTTATTTTCCTTTATTAATATTTAATTTTTCATTAAATGATGAATTAATTATTGTTATTTTATTTAGTATTTTCTTCAATTTAATAGTTTGTCTATTTATTATTGATATGAAAATAGGCTATTTACCAGACATACTTGTTTACCCATTATTATGGGTAGGGTTAGTGTATCAAGTGTGCTCTGAGCAAGGTAATGTGGTTTCGGCTATCTATGCGGTGATCACCAGTTACCTTTCCATCATGCTGTTAACGGTAATTATGGAGAAGATCCGCCAATCCCCGCAAATGGGGCGAGGGGATTTTAAACTGATTGCCGCGTGTGCAGCTTGGATCGGGCTTATGAATTTACCTCAGTTTTTTGCGCTAGCGGCGGGCATTGGCGGGCTTCACTATTGGGCCATTTATTTACGTCATCGGCACAAAGCTATCGCCCGTATCCCCTTTGGCCCAGCTATCATTTTGAGTGCAACTTATTGGTTATTTGCGCCATTGGTGTGTTTAGTGATGTTCAATGGCGCGATGTCGTAGCGCATCATTGATTGGCTGCTACTAGTGAATCCAAAAATTGTTGCCATTTTTGAGGATCACCTAAATAGTTTTGTAACGGTACGCGCAGCCACTTATGCTGCTGTTTTATGAGTAAGGTCGGGAAGCCGGAAGATCCGGATTGAGCCAGTAGCTGGCGGCTATAGTGAATATGGTGTTCAAGGTTATTCCCTCCTTGTTCGGCATAATCAAACTGGTATTGCTCGCTATCTAACCCGATTTCTTGTGCGATCGCTAATAAGACATTTGGGTTGCTGATATGACGACCAGAGACGTAATGAGCATGCTGAACTGCTTTTAACATCGCTAATGCTTTTTGTTGCTTTTCAGAAGCAAGAATGGCTTGTAAAGGTGGTGCTGAATCAAGAACAAGATTTGGCTCATCCAGCATTTTTAAATAGTCATCACCAAAAATTTGCCCTGTCATGGCGGCAATGCGTTTATCGGATTGTTTGATGTGCTCACGGAATTGATTATCCATATGAAGGCGTGATGCGCCTGCCAGCATGCCTCCGCCATGTAATTCTAACACAATGTCAGGGTGAGAATTGGCAATTTCAATCAATGGTGAAGCACCGTAACACCAGCCACATAAAGGGTCATAAATGTAATGTAAGGTGATTTTATTCATGATAGCTCCTTAACTATTCAGTGATTCAATTAGCCTATCCATTATAGAGATAGGCTAATTGAGATTATTTTATTGTGGCCACTGCATTTCGCCTTTAATGACTTTGGCACTTAGTTCTAAGCTCGATTTATCATCAAGATGAGGGTAAGCCTTCTCCATTTTGCTCGTAAGCTCTTTGGCATCCTTACTTTGTTCAGCCATGGCCTCAAAGGTATTCAAGTAATTTTGAGTAAAGGTAACAGAGCTAAGATCCATTTTTGATTTGCCAGTAAAGTGCCCAGGTACAACGGTTTTAGGTTGTAAAGCTTGAATGCTTTCTAAAGTTTGTTGCCAGTGTTGTCGCGATGATTGAGTTTGAGTATCTGCAATCCAAACATGGATATTATCAGAGACAACGACTCCCCCAACGACAGCTTTCAATGATGGAACCCAAACATAAGTACGCTCTGGAGCTGGACCATCACTTCCTTTAATAAAGAGAGTTTCACCATCG
The DNA here is from genome assembly GCF_028482435.1 of Providencia sp. PROV119. Lineage (NCBI taxonomy): Bacteria > Pseudomonadati > Pseudomonadota > Gammaproteobacteria > Enterobacterales > Morganellaceae > Providencia > Providencia sp. PROV119. Next base: position 40,405 of record NZ_JAMPQL010000015.1, on the reverse strand, counting down.
ACAGTAAAACTATTGCCTTGTATCACATCGGGTACGATAAGTGTTGTTGGCGCTTCGTTTTTAAGCACTTCACCCCAATATGCCAACTTGCCATCTTTCGATGCTTTGATAGCTTCAACGGTTTCTTTCGTCGCTATCACCTTAGCTTTAGGAAATGCTTTCGTGATCGTATCTAATCCAAAATAATAATCGGGATCAGAATGGCTGATATAAATGGTTGTTAGGGTTTTATTGAGCGCTTTTATCTTTTTCACTAAGGCCTGTGCATCATTTTTTTGAAACTGTGCATCGATCAGCACAACTTCTTTATCACCGCTGATAATTTCAGAGGAAACGGGAAATACACTGTTATTTCCTGGGTTATAGATATCTAATTTAAGCTCTGCTGCATGGGCAAATGTAGCGCTCATTGCAAGTAAAGTGGCGGCGGCGATAGCATGTTGTTTCATCATTAACTCCTAATTGTTAGCCATATTTTAAAAACCTCGTTAAGTTGGGTGTATATTAAATTGCAATAATGATGAGAAAAACGCCATAATTAGCAAATGTTTGTTGCACAAATCGGTCAAATAGATGGATAGATTAACGGCGGTACAGGTTTTTATTAGTATTGTTGAGCATGGCAGTATGAGTGCTGCCGCAGATAAACTCGATATGTCACGAGCGATGGTGACCCGATATCTTGCTGAAATGGAACAGTGGGCTGGGGTACGTTTATTAAACCGTACGACAAGGCGGCTGAGTTTGACATCGGCAGGAGAAGGGGTTTATCAACAAGCGCTAAAGTTAAATGCACTCTCTTTAACTCTGCCTGTACAACAGCAACATGATGCGACTCAATTGACGGGGCTAGTGCGTATTAGTTGTGCTCAGTCGATTGCCAGCCAAGCGCTTTCTGTCGCAATAACCGAGTTTTTACAACACTACCCGAATATGGCGATTGATTTAAGTATTACAAATAAGGCGGTGAATCTGATTGAAGATAGGATTGATTTGGCTATCCGTATTACGAATCAATTAGAGCCGAGTTTGATAGCCAAGCCGCTTTCAACGTGCCACTCTGTGATTTGTGCAGCGCCATCTTTTTTCAAAGATAAAAAAATACCGACTAAGCCGGAGGATTTAGCGCCACTGGAATGTTTGACCTACAATTTTTTTGGGCGCAGTTTATGGCGTTTTGAAAAAGATGGGGAGCCTTTTTCCGTATTAGTAGGAGGGCGACTCAGTGCCGATGAATCTGTATTTTTGGCTCAAGCGGCATTAAATGGTGCAGGTATTGCTATGCAGCCTTATTTATCGGTCAAAAAATACTTAGAATCAGGGGAGCTGCTCCAGCTATTACCCGACTATGTGCCGCAGCCATTAGGAATTTATGCAGTGTATGCCAGTCGCCAAAATATGCCGACAACATTAAGAGCTGTACTGGATTTTTTAGGTAACTGGTTTACAACTTCAGAATATTGGCAGTCACTGATGCAGCAACGCGCTACTTAAATCTTGCTCAGTTTTGGCAAATGAAGCCCGTAAGTATTGGGTAAAAATATCTAATAGTTGTGATGATGGCCGGTGAATCGGCTTAATTAAACTCACCGTAAAAGGAATCGAAAAACTCAATGGGCGAATGATCAGCTTACCTGCTGATTGCTGGTGGAAATCCAAAGCGGTGATAGGGTTGACGATTGAAATACCGATGCCTTTTAACGCCATTGCGCAGATAGACGATGCTGAATGCGTCTCCATCACCATTTTTCGCTCAATTTGATGTTGAGCAAAAATGGTATCGATAATCTGCCGATAGCTGTCTGTTAGTGACAGGCTAATGAAGTTTTGTTGCTGAAAATCAATCGGTGTTAAAACGGGTTTATGCTCAAGGGGATGACCCGCCGGTAAGACACAAACCTCATTCAGCGAGCCTAATGTGAGTTGTTCTGTGCCTGGTGGCGTTTGTAAGTGTTCGGTTAGACCAAAATCATAACGTTGAGCCGATAGCCACTCTTCGAGGATTGGTGATTCTTGAGGGATCACTGTCAGATTGACGTCAGGATAATCAGCCATAAATGTTTGGCACACTTGTGGTAGTAATGATTGGGCGAAGGCGGGTAAGCATATGATGGAGATCTGCGCATTATCAAAACGGCGGATGGTTTGTACTGAGTTTTTTATCCGCTCTAAACCATAATAAGAGCGCTCAACCTCCTCAAAAAAGCGTAATCCCTGTGCTGTCGGGCGCAATCGGCCTTTAACGCGATCAAATAATTTGAACTGTAGCAGATGTTCAAGGCGAGCAAGCTCTCGACTAATGGTCGGCTGTGAGGTATTTAGCAGTAACGCTGCTTCTGTTAGATTCGGCGTCGTCATTACCGCCCGAAAGATTTCAATATGTCGCCAAGAGAGAGTTTGCATGATGTTTTTCTTTCTATATCAAAAATGAATAGACTTTAGCAAAATGGATATTTTTTTTCCCGAACTTTCTCTGAATAATAGGACAATATAAGAAAAAATTTACTTGCGAGAAAAACATGACCTCATTTGCCACCACTACTAGCCAATATTTAACGCCCGAATACTTATCGACGTTACCTGAACAGTTTGGTACCCCTGTTTGGGTGTACGACAGCTCAGTGATTATTGAGCGAATAAATCAGCTCAAACCCTTTGATACCGTGCGTTTTGCTCAAAAAGCTTGCTCAAATATTCATATTTTGCGCTTAATGCGTGAGCAGGGAGTCAAGGTTGATTCTGTTTCGCTAGGTGAAATAGAGCGTGCGCTTGTGGCTGGTTTCCAGGCTGGTCGTGAAAACTCAGAAATTGTTTTTACTGCTGATGTACTGGATAGAGCTACTTTGGCACGGGTGACTGAGTTAGATATTCCGGTGAATGCTGGATCTATTGATATGTTAAGCCAGATTGGTGAGCAAAAATCGGGTCATCCTGTTTGGTTGCGTATTAACCCTGGTTTTGGTCATGGCCATTCACAAAAAACCAATACAGGTGGTGAAAACAGTAAACACGGTATTTGGTATCAAGACCTACCAAAAGCACTGGAACAAATTCGCCGTTATAATCTGTCATTGGTTGGGCTACATATGCATATTGGCTCTGGGGTCGATTATCAACACTTAGCAAATGTCTGTGATGCAATGGTTGAACAAGTGATCTCGTCAAATGCGGATATTCAGGCGATTTCAGCCGGTGGTGGGTTATCGACACCTTATCGAGAACAAGATGAAGTTATCGATATTCAGCACTATTACAGCCTTTGGAACACTGCTCGCCAACGAATTGAGCGTCATTTAGGTCATTCTATTGAACTGGAAATTGAACCGGGTCGCTATTTGGTTGCTGAATCGGGGGTATTGCTCGCGGAAGTGAGAGCGGTTAAAACGATGGGAAGCCGCCACTATGTGTTGGTTGATAGTGGATTTAATGATCTGATGCGTCCTGCAATGTATGGGAGTTATCACCATATCTCTGTATTACCTGCTGAGGGGCGCTCATTAGAAAATGTACCTTTAAAAGAGACTATTGTCGCGGGGCCTTTGTGTGAATCGGGGGATGTGTTTACCCAGCAAGAAGGAGGAATGGTCGAGACCCGTTTACTGCCTGATGTGCAAGTAGGGGATTATTTGGTCTTCCATGATACTGGTGCTTATGGGGCGTCGATGTCATCAAACTACAATAGCCGCCCTCTGTTACCTGAAGTGTTATTAATTGAGGGTACGCCAAAACTTATCCGTCGTCGCCAAACGATTGAAGAATTATTGGCATTAGAGCTTTAATCTTTTTTGACGATACTGCTTTTTAAAGCAGTATCGTTACCAACTAATATTAAAATTCATTTATTAAAATACTATTCCTGACCTATTTTCTTTCGGTTTTTAACTCATCCTATCTCAGAAATTAAGCGATAAAAAATAAGTTTATATGTTGAAAAAATAAACATATATTCATTGTAATAACTAAGGTTAATTTATTATTGCTTGAACCTATAACTAAAATTATTTGTTTATATTGAAATAAGGCCACCTATAAATAAAAAACGGCCAGTCTATTGAATAATGATAAATATTACTTTTGTATCGTGAGCTTAACTATTTTTATCGAGAGCAGTAGGTTTCCCTATTTTAGAGTAAACCAATAGATTGTTTTTTATCCAAAGTAGACGTATGTCCAATTAACCTGTAGGGATATTGGTATCTATCTTTTGAGTTTCTATTATTAGGGCGCTTTCAGGTAGGCGGATTAAAGTTATTACTTTTACATTCAGACTGCGGTTTATGGGTTGAAAAAATAAGTTGTTATTTTAAAATATTATAAATTCTGGATAGTGTAGATGACTTCACTTAGTGAATTCTAGATTGCCATAAAATTAGCCGTCATTATTGTAAAGAATTGAATATTACCCTTGATCCATTCGTTCAGATGCACTTTAATGCTCACCATTCATTTACTGAATGGACGAATGGTAACCTTCAGTGTTTTAGAGAGTTTTTTGCTGATTTAATGATTAGATAAGTGAATGGCTGTCTAAAGTTGCTGATATTAATTATCATAGATAATGAATTCAACAATGAAGAAAAAAGCGTTTTGTTAAATACCCTTAAACTAGACGATATCTTTGAGGACGAGCATTAATCTGTGGCGCAGCAAATACGTTAGTGTAATTTTAGCGGGAGAGTCTCTGACAAACTGACTCATTTCGTATTTAGCTTATTCATCACCTTCATGACATTGTTAAGTCATGGAAAGGATGTGGTACTAAAATAGGTTAATGGCGCTGAATTTACTCCGGTAGCGTCTGAATATAGGCTAAAAAAACCATAGTTTATGTCTGGTAAATATATCGCCAAATTAAAGGTAAATTTGACAACATAAATATTGCAGTAAGGGATAATATCTCTTAAGCACTTAGTGGATATCTTTTGAACTGAAATAGTAAGAGATAAACACATAAATGTTATGCTGCTTTGATGACCATTTTTATTATGGGCAAAGTGGCTTCTTATATGAATGACTGATGAGAAGGTGTAATGGCATCTTCACTAGAGGTCATTTCTAGATTTTATAAAAAGCAATATCATAAAATAGGGAACTGAATATGAAAAAAGCATTACTAATTTCAGCACTATTAGCCAGCAGCGTAGCGATGGCTGATAATTCTTCAATCGTTCGTACCGCAGTACCTGACTTCCCAATCTCGAGCGTAGTTGAAGTACCTGCGAATATGAAAACCTATTATTTCAGCGGTGTTGTTCCATCAAAACAAGCTGATGGTTCATTCGGTAAAAACACAGAAGAACAAACCGTCAATGTGCTTAACTCAATTAAGTCTGCATTGGAAAAACAAGGCCTAGGATTAGGTGACGTTGTTAAAATGCAAGTTTTCCTTGTTGCAACACCAGAAACAGGAAAAATGGACTTTGACGGCTTTATGAAAGGTTATACTCAATTCTTCGGTACTAAAGCTCAGCCTCTGACACCAGCTAGATCAGCAATGGAAGTGAAGGCTCTGGTTCACCCTGAATGGTTGGTTGAAATTGAAGTTACTGCGGTTAAAAAATAAGCCGTTTTAGCAATCAATTTCCAGCCTTAATATAGGCTGACCGCCTTTTGATGATAAAACTCTCGGTAATATTTATCGGGAGTTTTGTATTTTAGCGCTAAATAAAAACACTGCTGTAATTATCTGCTAACCAAACTTCTTAGTATTTCGACCTAAAGGCAATAGTCACATAGCATCTGCCGTTTGAAGGGGAGTGGTGTCGAACAGTGAAATGCCCATACAAACGGCCTTATAGCGGGAATGGGTAGCGAGCGCGATTGCTCTACTAACAAAATGATTATTGTATAAAAAGACACACTATCCTTTACCTTATGACTCTTTAATAAATATTCAGTTTCCTTTTATGTGCCAGTTTCCATGCAAAAAATAAAGCCCCAATATGCTTGGGGCTTTATGGCGCTGACAATGTAGGCAGCTAATTAAGCGGCTTGCTTTTTCTTAGCTTGCTTTTCATTTTCCTCGCGAGGGTTTTTTTCACTGTGTACGCCTAGAGCATCAAACTCAAATTCATCAACATTGATGGTGCGTAGACGGCTTGCCTCTGCTTTACGTAAAATATCAGCTTCTTCTTGTGTGATAATATTTTCAGGCAACATCTGCTCTGCCAATTTATCTAAGCGAGTGAAACTAAACTTGCGCTCTTTCAGACGGCAGATGCGCTCAAAAATTGGCTCTGCAGCGATGATGTCATACAGCGCCTGATTCACTAAACCATGCGGGTTATGCTCTGTTGGTGTCAGATATTGCCCACGACCGATCCTGTCACGAGTTTCAGATGGCTCCATTAACAGTTGTGCTAGCTTGTGGTCTAGGCGATCAGAAGGGGCAGACATAGCACGACCAGTCGGGAACAAGGTAATGCGCATTAAACCTGCAACCATTCTATTTGGGAAGTTTTTCAATAAATCATCCATCGCCTTCTCAGATTGATACAGACAATCTTCTACAGCCCATTTTACCAGTGGTAAATCCGCTTTTTGACGACCTTCATCTTCATAACGCTTAAGTGTTGCGGTTGCTAAATATAAGTGGCTGAGAATATCGCCTAAGCGTGCAGAGATACGCTCACGACGTTTTAAGCTACCACCTAAAACAGCCATGGAGATATCGGCAAGTAAGGCAAGGTTAGCACTTTGGCGATTTAACATTTGATAGTAACGACGCGTTTCATCTTTCGTTGGCGCGCTACTTCCTCGACCATTGGTTAATCCCAACCAGAAACTACGGACTTGGTTGCTAATAACATGTCCAATATGACCAAATACTGCTTTATCAAATTTGTGCAGATTATTGTCTTGTGCTGCCGCCATCTCTTCGAGCACATAAGGATGGCAACGAATAGCCCCTTGGCCAAAGATGATCATGCTACGGGTTAAGATGTTGGCACCTTCAACGGTAATGGCGATTGGCGCACCTTGGTAAGCTCGACCAACAAAGTTAGATGGGCCAAGACAAATGCCTTTACCACCCGTAATATCCATGGCATCGATGACTGAATGTTGCCCACGATGAGTACAGTGGTATTTAACGATAGCAGATAGCACGGCAGGTTTTTCACCTAACATGATACCAGAGGTAATCAATGTAGCAGCAGCATCCATCAAATAGGCATTACCTGCGATACGAGCGAGCGGCTCTTCAATCCCTTCCATCTTACCAATAGGCAATTTAAATTGGCGACGGATATAAGCGTAGGCTCCTGTCGCCATTGCAATGCTCTTTAAGCTACCTGTCGAGTTAGATGGCAGAGTAATTCCACGACCTACAGATAAACACTCCACAAGCATACGCCAGCCTTGGCCTGCCATTTTAGGGCCACCGATAATGTAGTCGATAGGAACAAAGATGTCTTTTCCGCGCGTTGGTCCATTCATAAATGGAATATTCAGTGGGAAGTGACGATGGCCTATTTCGACGCCTGGGGTATTAGTGGGGATTAACGCACAGGTGATCCCTAACTGTGTTTCACCACCCAATAAACGATCAGGATCTGATAATTTGAAAGCCAACCCAAGAACTGTCGCGATGGGGGCAAGAGTGATATAGCGTTTGTTCCAATTTAAACGCATACCTAACACTTGCTCTCCTTGCCATTCACCCATACAGACAACGCCAGTATCAGGGATAGCACCGGCGTCAGAGCCAGCTTCTGGGCTAGTAAGCGCAAAACAAGGGATCTCTTCACCTGTCGCTAAGCCAGGGAGGTAACGTTTTTTCTGTTCATCAGTACCATAATGTTGCAGCAACTCACCTGGCCCCAATGAGTTAGGAACACCAACGGTGATAGCTAAGATACCGGAGACACCCGCCAATTTTTGTAAAACTTGGGATTGCGCATAGGCAGAGAACTCAAGGCCGCCATACTCTTTTTTGATGATCATGGCGAAGAAGCGGTGCTCACGTAAATATTGCCAAACTTCTGGGGGGAGATCGGACAATTCATGGCTTACTGCAAAATCATTCACCATGCCACAAACCGTTTCTACAGGGCCATCAATGAAGGCTTGTTCTTCAGCCGTCAGCTGTGGTTTTGGGTAATTATGTAATTTATTCCAATCCGGTGCGCCACGGAAAAGGTCACCTTCCCACCATGTTGTTCCTGCATCAATGGCTTCTTTCTCTGTACGAGACATGGGAGGCATGACTTTTTGGAACATTTTCAGTGCACGCACTGAAACCAGTGATTGACGCACGGGAGTGAAAACAAAAGGGAATAACACAAGAGCTACTGGCAGTAACATCCAGTAACTCCATACATCAAGTACCCCCATAACGGCGGTATAGGCAAGTAACAGAACGGTACTCAATGTTAACGAAGTCTTGTGGTAACAGAGAATACCGATTAATGCGAGAAATAGAATTATGCTGAGTAGGGTCATAGGGAAACTCCTGTCTACTTGTAAGAGGTCTGACCTGTTGTTTCTCTTAATCTATATCCAGTAATAAACAATTAGCAAGACATTTACATCTTAATTACAACTTGGCTCACAAAATCACCAAATAATGTTTGGTGATTGTTTCATAAAAAAATTTGTGAGATAGATGAAGTAGGCGCAAAGGGAGAAAAAGAGGCAAAACGCATTGATTAGCCCTAAATGCATAAATCAAGCGTAATCAGATGTAGAAAGAAAATGTACCCTGTGTAACAATCTGAGTAGTAAAGATTAATTACCTATCTTGATGCCGTTTATCATGGCACAAAACTCGTTAAATTTAAGGGGAAATCTCATGTATCAAGACCTGATCCGTGGTGAATTATCAGAAGCGGCCGATACGTTGGCAAAATTCCTTAGTGATGATGCAAATATTCAGGCTATTGAGCAAGCGGCGGTGTTACTGGCAGATTCCTTTAAAGCCGGAGGAAAAGTGCTTTCGTGTGGTAATGGTGGCTCCCACTGTGATGCCATGCACTTTGCTGAAGAACTGACAGGGCGTTACCGTGAAAATCGCCCAGGCTATCCTGCTATTGCCATTTCTGATGTTAGCCACTTATCTTGTGTCAGTAATGACTTTGGCTATGAATATGTGTTTTCTCGCTTTATTGAGGCTGTAGGTAAAGAAGGGGATGTTCTTCTGGGCATTTCGACTTCTGGCAACTCAGGCAACATTATCAAAGCTATTAGTGCTGCGCGTGAAAAGGGCATGAAAGTGATTACGCTGACTGGGAAAGACGGCGGCAAAATGGCGGGTAGCGCAGATATTGAAATTCGTGTACCTCATTTTGGTTATGCGGATCGTATTCAGGAAATCCATATTAAAGTGATTCATATCCTGATCCAGCTGATTGAAAAAGAAATGGTAAAGTAGTTTCTTAAACTATAGAGGGTCTTGTAATGTGCGAATTACTTGGCATGAGTGCAAATGTGCCAACAGATATTAACTTCAGCCTAAGTGGACTGATATCCCGTGGGGGGCAAACTGGCCCACATAAAGATGGTTGGGGGATCACGTTTTATGAAGGGCTGGGGTGCCGCACTTTTAAAGATCCTCAACCTAGCTTTTTATCCCCAGTGGCACGCTTTGTGCAGGAGTATCCAATCAAATCGGAAACGGTGATAGCACATATTCGCCAAGCGAATCGAGGTGATGTCACACTAGCAAACACGCATCCTTTTACGCGTGAATTGTGGGGACGTAATTGGACCTATGCACATAACGGGCAATTAAAAGGGTATCGCTCACTAAATACAGGGCATTATCGACCGATAGGTGAAACAGACAGCGAAAAAGCATTTTGCTGGATTTTGAGCCAACTTGCAGCGAAATATCCGAAAACCCCCTCGAATTGGCCCGCTGTTTTCCGTTTTATTGCGGTGCTGGCTGAGCAGTTACGTCGTAAAGGTGTATTTAATATGCTGCTATCAGATGGGCGTTACGTAATGGCATTTTGTTCAACCAATCTTTATTGGATCACTCGTAAAGCTCCATTCGGTAAGGCGAAATTACTCGATCAGGATATTGAGATCGATTTTCAAAGTTGCACAACACCAACCGATATTGTTTCAGTGATTGCCACGCAGCCGCTAACAGGTAATGAAAATTGGCACAAAATTGAACCGGGTAGTTTCGTGCTATTTCACCTCGGCCAACGTATATTGTGATCGAAGTCTCAATAAAGTATCCGACCTTTCTGGCAAGCTATTCACAGCATACTTTCCTGATGTTACAGAGATTTGTGCGGGCTTGCCTACATCCTGAAAGTAATCATAAGCCGGTTTTAGTTGCTGCCAGAAAGCGTAATGGCTGGAGTTTCTGTGGATCAACATATTTTCTTTTGTCATTCGAAACGGGTAAATACTGACATCAATCGTGCTTTGTCCACTTTTAAAAGCACTTTCAACAGTTTGGTAGATTTCACTCATGTATTTATCTGTCATCGCATAGCAACCAACAGAAACACAGTCGCCATGTATCATCAAGTAGTTACCTTCATAGCCCTGTGCTCGGTCATATTCATTAGGAAAACCTAAATTAATAGATCGGTAATACCGACTGTTTGGATTCAGTTGGGAGGCGGTTATTTGATAAAAGCCTTCAGGGCTTTTTAGATCACCTTCGCGCTTTTTAGGGCCTAGCCCGCCCGAAAACTTACAAATTGGATAAGTTTTAGATAAGTTATATTTTCCGTTCGGCGCTTTTTGATATAGCTCCAAGACGCCTTCTTGCTTAAATATCTGAATAAAGATCGCGGAATTTTGCTGGTTAGTTGTTTTACTATTAAGCAAAAATGAATGGTTATTCGCTTCAGCAACCGTAATTTGCAGAAAAAACAGGTTGAAAATAAAGCTAATAAGGATATTTTTATTCATACTTAAACCAAATTTAAATGAGTATTTTTGCCTAAAAAAAAGACATTATGGCGCTATTTTAAATGAGCTAAAAGTAATTTGATATAGCCTATTAATAGTTTCGTACGGAATAGATATTGTGTGAAAATCGCACAGCGTTCGATAAATATGATGTAAATGCTCGTTTTTTACGAATAATTATAAAGAAAGTTGAAAATTTATTGTAATTTGCTTGAGCTAAGTCACTTGAATATCCGGACAGAAGTCGGGGGAACTGATAAAATTACGAGCGGCAGAAAGAGAATAGCTTCACGATATCGAGAGAATTATTTGCTTGAGTTATGTGAGTAACTTGAGCTGTTTTTATTTACTGAGTCGCTATGGTCTATGTCAGGATCATTAGCTTAGGGTTAACTTAGAAACTTGTGCAGATCTTATGATTAAAATTAAAAAAGGACTCAACCTTCCTATTGCAGGTGAGCCAGCCCAAGTAATAGAAGACGGCCCGAAAATTCAACACGTAGCATTGCTAGGTGAAGAATATGTCGGAATGCGTCCTTCTATGCTGGTTAAAGAAGGTGAGCACGTTAAAAAAGGGCAGGTTCTTTTTGAAGATAAAAAGAACCCTGGTGTCTTATTCACTAGCCCAGCCTGCGGTAAAATTATTGCTATTCATCGTGGTGAGCGTCGTGTACTCCAATCCGTTGTTATCGAAATTGATGGTGACGAGCAAGAGGCCTTTGCTGCTTATAAGCGTGAAGAGCTTGCAGGATTGACTCGTGAACAAGTCGAAGAAAACTTGGTTAAATCAGGTTTATGGACAGCATTGCGAACGCGTCCATTTAGCCGCTCACCGGCACTGGGTTCCTCACCCGCCGCGATTTTTGTAACGGCGATGGATACCAACCCACTTGCTGCTGACCCACTTGTGATTATTCGTTCACAACAACAAGCTTTTAATGATGGTTTAACCATTATTAGCCATTTAACCGAAGGTAAAGTGCATGTTTGCCATGGCGCGGGGGATTTAGCGAAATCTGATAATCACCCTCAAGTGAGCTATAGCGAATTTGCAGGCCCTCATCCCGCAGGCTTAGTCGGTACTCATATTCATTTTCTTGAGCCTGTGAGCCTCAATAAAAAAGTATGGCACCTTAATTATCAAGATGTCATTGCGATTGGTAAGTTATTCACAACAGGCTATCTATATACTGATCGCGTGATTGCCCTTGCGGGGCCTCAAGTTGAGAAACCACGTTTAGTTAAAACTCGTCTTGGTGCGGATCTCTATGAGTTAACAAAAGGTCAGCTCAAAGAGGGAGATAACCGCATTATTTCTGGCTCTGTACTGTGGGGCGTACCTTGTGATGATACACATCACTATTTAGGGCGTTTCCATAATCAGGTTTCAGTATTACGTGAAGGGCGTGAAAGAGAGCTTTTCGGCTGGATTTGGCCGGGCTTTAATAAATTCACCATTACACGTACAACGGTTGGCCATTTCTTGAAAGGCAAACGCTTCAACTTCACCACAACCATGAATGGTGGTGAGCGCTCAATGGTGCCAATTGGTAATTATGAACGTGTAATGCCTCTCGATATTATGATAACTCACCTGCTACGAGACCTCCTTTCTGGAGATACGGATTCATCTCAGGAGTTGGGGTGTCTAGAGTTGGATGAAGAAGATCTGGGACTGTGTACTTATGTATGCCCGGCTAAATATGAATATGGCCCTGTACTTCGTGATGTACTGACCAAGATTGAGCTAGAAGGGTAATTCCATGGGTTTGAAAAATTTATTTGAAAAGCATGAGCATCATTTTGAGCCTGGTGGAAAGTTAGAAAAACTCTATCCATTGTTTGAAGCTGTTACGACAGTCTTCTATACGCCAGGAACGGTGACTAAAGGTCGTTCTCACGTTCGTGACACAATAGACCTGAAACGCATGATGATCTTGGTTTGGTTATCTGTATTTCCTGCGATGTTCTGGGGGATGTATAACGTTGGTAACCAAGCCATTCCTGCTCTTTATCACTTATACAGTGGGGCTGAGCTACAGCAAGTTTTAGCGAGTGATTGGCACTATCGCTTAGCTCAATTCTTGGGAGCATCATTAACACCTGATGCGGGCTGGGGTAGTAAAATGCTGCTTGGTGCAGTCTATTTTCTACCTATCTATGCGGTTGTTTTTGCAGTCGGTGGTTTTTGGGAAATTCTGTTTTCTCTGATCCGCGGTCATGAAATCAACGAAGGTTTCTTTATATCGTCCATCCTATTTGCCCTGATTGTGCCGCCAACTATCCCATTATGGCAGGCGGCGCTCGGTATTACATTTGGTGTGGTCATCGCTAAAGAAATTTTTGGTGGAACAGGGCGCAACTTCTTAAACCCTGCACTTGCAGGCCGTGCTTTCTTGTTCTTCGCTTACCCTGCACAAATTTCGGGTGATCTTGTTTGGACAGCGGCGGATGGCTTCTCTGGTGCAACCCCACTTTCTCAATGGGCTGCGGGCGGTGAGCGCGCGTTAATGAATACGGTATCTGGTGAGCCAATCTCTTGGATGCAAGCATTCCTAGGGAATATGCCTGGCTCTATCGGTGAAGTTTCCACATTGATGATTTTCATTGGTGGTGCCTTCATTATCTTCTTCCGTATTGCATCATGGCGCATCGTTGCTGGCGTTATGCTTGGGATGATTGCCATGTCTTACCTGTTTAACTTTATCGGGTCAGAGACGAATCCATTGTTTGCAATGCCATGGTACTGGCACATGGTTTTAGGTGGTTTTGCATTCGGGATGATCTTTATGGCGACGGACCCAGTTTCGGCCTCGTTTACAGATAAAGGCAAATGGGCCTACGGTATTTTGATCGGTGTAATGTGTGTGCTTATTCGTGTTGCAAACCCGGCATATCCGGAAGGCATGATGCTAGCAATCCTGTTCGCCAACTTGTTTGCTCCTCTGTTTGACTATCTGGTCGTTCAAGCAAATATTAAACGGAGAAAAGCCCGTGGCTAATGAAAAAACAACCAATAAAGATAGCGTCGGAAGAACGTTCATAGTCGTTTTTATTCTATGTCTAGTCTGTTCTATCGTCGTAGCCGGTTCTGCTGTAGGATTAAAATCTAAGCAGCAAGAACAAATTTTATTAGATACGCAACGTAATATTTTGAGTGTTGCAGGTCTATTGCAACCTAAAATGACAGCGGAAGAAGTTCAAAAAGTTTACAGTGACCGTATTGAACCTAAGCTGTTGAACTTCCAAACTAATGAGCTTTCTGATAGCAAGAGTCGCTTTGACCTCAATAGTGAATTACGTAGCGATGAAACCAGCATTGCACTTTCACCTGAAGAAGATATCGCCAAAATTCGCCGTCGTGCAAATACGGCTGAAATCTATCTTGTGAAAGATGAACAAGGCAAAATTTCACAAATTATTCTGCCTGTTTATGGGTCAGGACTATGGTCGGTGATGTATGCCTTCGTTGCGGTAGATGTGGATGGCGTGACTTCTCGTGGTATCACATATTATTCGCATGGTGAAACGCCAGGTCTTGGTGGTGAAGTCGATAATCCACAATGGAAGGCGCAATGGCCGGGTAAAAAACTGTTCAATGAGCAGGGGGTACCGGCAATAAAAATTGTCCGTAGTGGCTCTACAGATAGTCCTTATGGTATCGATGGCCTTTCAGGTGCAACGCTAACATCAAACGGCATTCAGCATATGTTTGATTTTTGGTTAGGTGATAACGGTTTTGGTCCGTTCCTGAAAAAAGTTCGTGAAGGAGCGCTGAATAATGGCTGATTCTAAAGAAGTAAAACGCGTCCTACTTGGGCCTTTGTTTGATAACAACCCAATTGCGTTACAGATCCTCGGGGTGTGTTCTGCACTGGCAGTAACGACTAAGCTGGAAACGGCTGTCGTCATGACCATCGCAGTAACTTTGGTTACCGCGTTCTCTAACTTTTTTATCTCATTAATTCGCAACTACATTCCAAGCAGTGTGCGGATCATTGTTCAGATGGCAATTATTGCTTCTTTGGTTATCGTTGTTGACCAAATTTTGCGTGCCTATGCTTATGAGATATCTAAGCAGCTGTCGGTGTTCGTCGGCCTTATCATTACAAACTGTATTGTTATGGGTCGTGCAGAAGCCTATGCCATGAAAGCGCCACCGGTAGAAAGCTTTATGGATGGTATTGGTAATGGCCTTGGTTATGGTGTCATTCTGATCCTCGTTGGTTTCCTACGCGAGCTGTTCGGCTCTGGCAAATTGTTTGGTATTACCGTTATGGAATCATTGCAAAATGGTGGTTGGTATATGCCTAATGGTTTGTTCCTGTTAGCGCCTAGTGCATTCTTTATCATTGGTATGCTGATTTGGGGGTTACGTACCTTGAAACCAGCTCAGGTAGAGAAGGATTAAGTCAATGGAACATTATATTAGTCTGTTCGTAAAAGCCGTGTTCATTGAAAACATGGCATTGGCATTCTTCCTCGGTATGTGTACATTTTTGGCAGTATCGAAGAATGTTAAGACAGCTTTCGGTTTAGGTATTGCTGTTACCGTGGTGTTAGGTATTTCTGTACCTGCCAACAACCTTGTGTACAACCTAGTACTGCGTGATGGTGCATTAGTTGAGGGGGTCGATTTATCTTTCCTTAACTTTATTACCTTTATCGGGGTTATTGCAGCACTGGTGCAAATTCTGGAAATGATTTTAGACCGTTATTTCCCGTCACTTTATAACGCATTGGGTATCTTCCTGCCGTTGATTACCGTTAACTGTGCAATCTTTGGTGGCGTCTCTTTCATGGCTCAGCGCGATTACAACTTTAGCGAATCTATCGTTTATGGGTTCGGCTCAGGTATCGGCTGGATGTTAGCAATTGTGCTGTTAGCATCGATTCGTGAAAAGATGAAATATTCAGATGTTCCGGCGGGTCTGAAAGGCTTAGGTATTACCTTTGTCACCACCGGTTTGATGGCACTGGGCTTTATGTCCTTCTCCGGTGTGCAGCTATAAAGGCGAGAAGAATTCATGGATATTATTATTCTAGGCGTAGTGATGTTTACCCTGATTGTCTTGGTGCTAACAGGTCTGATCCTGTTTGCTAAATCCAAGTTAGTCAATACAGGGAACATCAAAGTTGAAGTTAACGGCGACCCTGATAAGAGCTTTGAAGCTCCCGCAGGTGACAAGCTGTTAGGTATGTTATCTAACCAAGGGATTTTCGTTTCATCTGCTTGTGGTGGTGGTGGCTCCTGTGGTCAATGCCGCGTGAAAATCAAAGAAGGTGGTGGGGATATCCTGCCAACAGAGCTTTCTCACATTAATAAACGTGAAGCGAAAGATGGTTGCCGTTTAGCTTGTCAGGTGAACGTTAAACAAGACTTAAAAATTGAGTTACCAGAAGAAATTTTTGGGGTGAAAAAATGGGAATGCGAAGTTATTTCTAATGATAACAAAGCAACTTTCATTAAAGAACTGAAACTGAAAATTCCTGAAGGTGAAGTCGTACCATTCCGTGCAGGTGGTTACATTCAGATAGAATGTCCACCACACGTAGTGAAATATGAAGATTTTGATGTTCCAGAAGAGTACCGTGAGGATTGGGATAAATTTAATTTGTTCCGCTATGTTTCTGAGGTAAAAGAACCCACAGTTCGTGCTTATTCAATGGCTAACTACCCAGAAGAACACGGGATCATCATGTTGAACGTGCGTATTGCTACACCGCCACCACGTAATCCAGATGTTCCACCGGGCATCATGTCATCTTATATTTGGTCGCTAAAACCGGGTGATAAAGTGACAATTTCTGGGCCATTTGGTGAATTCTTCGCTAAAGAAACCGATGCAGAGATGATCTTTATTGGTGGTGGTGCGGGGATGGCACCAATGCGTTCACATATTTTTGATCAGTTAAGACGTCTAAATTCGAAACGTAAGATCAGCTTCTGGTATGGTGCTCGTTCTAAGCGCGAAATGTTCTATACAGAAGACTTTGATCAATTAGCGGCTGAAAACGAAAACTTTACTTGGAATGTTGCACTTTCTGACGCATTGCCGGAAGATAATTGGGATGGTTATACCGGGTTTATTCATAATGTATTGTATGAAAACTACCTGAAAGATCACCCAGCACCAGAAGATTGTGAATTCTACATGTGTGGGCCACCAGTGATGAACGCTGCGGTTATCAAGATGCTTAAAGATCTTGGTGTAGAAGATGAAAATATCTTGTTGGATGATTTCGGTGGTTAAGTAACCCTAGAGTTGTTTGTATATACTTTAAATAATTCGAGGTACAGCGAGACGGCAGGCCAATGAGTGACTAGGAATTTAAACAGCTTTGTGACTCGTGTGAATGAATGCCATCAATAATGTTGAAACTTGAAGTATGGCGAGTATAGCGCCCACTTGTGTGGGCGCTTATTATTGAAGCAGAGAAAATTATGCTGAACAGAAAAGTGATTACCCCAGTGCTGCTATTTGCAGCGACACTATTGTTGGCTGCCTGCGGTGGGCCTGAACAGGCAAACCTTCAGGGTCAGACAATGGGAACCTACTATTCCATTAAATATGTTGCTGAATCTTCATCGCCAAGCAGTGAATCTATCCAAGCTGAGATAGATAAGCGCTTAGAAGAAGTGAATGATCAGATGTCAACTTATCGTCCAGACTCGGAATTAAGTCGCTTCAACCAATTTAAAGAGGTTAATGTTCCTTTTCCTGTTTCAGCAGCAACAGCGAAAGTTGTTAAAGAAGCCATACGCATTAATGAATTAACTAATGGTGCATTAGATGTCACGGTAGGGCCGTTAGTCAATTTATGGGGCTTTGGGCCAGAAGGGCGAGTAACCAAAGCACCAACAGATAGTGAATTGGAGAAACGTCGTGCATGGGTTGGTATAGAAAAGCTGTCTGTGCAGGGCAATAACTTAATTAAAACTATCCCTGAATTGTACGTCGACCTTTCTTCGATAGCAAAAGGCTATGGCGTTGATGTTGTAGCTGAATACTTGGAGTCAATTAATATCAATAATTATATGGTTGATATTGGTGGTGAAGTACGTACAAAAGGGAAAAATGGTAAAGGTGCACCTTGGCGGATTGCGATTGAAAAACCACAAACCGATGGCGTAAACCAAACGGCTCAGGAAGTGATTGAACCTGGTGATATGTCTATTGCTACCTCTGGTGATTATCGCAACTATTTTGAACAAGACGGTGTGCGCTTCTCTCATACCATCGACCCGAAAACAGGGATGCCAATTAAACATAACCTCGTTTCGATTACGGTACTGGCACCAACTTGCATGAGTGCTGATGGGCTATCGACTGGGCTTAATGTATTAGGGCCTGTTGAAGGTTTTGCCTTAGCTGAAAAGCTCGATATTCCTGTGTTTATGATCATTAAGACAGAAAAAGGCTTTGAAGAGCGTTATACTAAGGCATTCGAGCCATTTTTACAGAAAAAGCAGTAATTAGGAGGATGTAAGAATGCTAAATGTTTTTATTGCAGCTTTCGTCCTATTCCTACTGGCATTTCTCGGTATGTCACTAGGGTATATTATTAAGCGCAAAAGTATTCAAGGTAGCTGTGGTGGGTTAAGCAGTATTGGTGTTGAAAAAGTCTGTGATTGCCCTGAACCTTGCGATGCCCGTAAAAAACGTATGGCACGGGAAGAGGCTCGCCAAAAGGCACTTGAAAAACACCGCATTATTTAAATAGTCGATATTAGTATGATGACAGCCTTAACTGCGAACATTCACAGTTAAGGCTTATTTTTTATTTGGCGGCCTAATTAAGACAGATAGCTTTAACGTAAAACCGATTAGATAAAGCCAGCTAAAATTTACTTAATGATTTCGCTTTTAAAAGTTTTAGGGGAATCAACCATCACGGCATCCGCACCAATTTCTTTAGCTAATTGATAATCTGCCGCACTATTGACACCAAATAGAACAATGTAGGCCTGACCATTTTTTCTAAAGCAATCAATGGCTTCTTTATCCCATGACAACGTTGCAGGTGAGCGAGCCTCTCCTAACGTATATTTCTCTACAACCTCGACTTTACGGTGTAATTCAAAGCCATACCAACGCGATTTAGATTGTGCATCACTGCTGACTGAACAATGATGATTCATCGCGCTATTCGCTAAGATAGTGCGTGTTTCATCACGGCTTTCAAAGGTATTAATTTTATCGGAGCGCTTGGTTAGAGCTTTTACAAATGCATCATTGGTTGAATAAAACCGAGTATTTTTAAAAGCATTATTTTTTTCGAGCAGGGAGTACACCGCTTCTGCTTGAGTATCTGGATCGGCGTCAGGTGATTTTAAATCAATATAAAACGCAGTATCTGGATATTTTTTAAGAATGGATCCAAGTGTTGGGATCGTGGTTTGCTGTAACGGTAATTGAAGATGAGCTTTTTTATTAAATTGATGGGCGGCATTGAACGTTGTGAGTTGTTGAGCGGAGTAATCAGAAATAACCCCTTTTTTATCGGTTAATGCCTCTAACTGGCTTGGCCGATATAGAACAAGTTGATTATCTTTAGAGAGTTGGACGGTTAGCCAAATAATATCGGCGCTATTTTTCTTAGCCAGTTCAATTGCATAAAGCGTATTTTCTGGCGCATCTGCCGTTCCTGCTCTATGGGCAACAATTTGTGGGGATTGAGCGGCTGCACTGTAGCTGGCAAGAAACAATAAACTGATAGCCACCCCTTTTTTAATAGATGGCATTGCTGTTTTTGTCATATTTATTACCTATAATAATAGTTATCTCAATGAGTTAAATACGTTTCAGTGAGCTCTTTTTGTAATACTTTTCTTGCTACTTGTAAGTAGTACTTGATTGAATTAGGACTAACTTTTAACTGAGTTGCAATTTGTTGGTAAGTCATCCCTTCAAATTGCGCGAGTAAATAAGCTTGTTCCATATTTTCAGGTAGTTTGGCAAGTTGCTCAGACAGTAATTGCAATTGCTCTTCGACTACTAACTGAGTTTCTAAATTCCACTCTGGCTCAGGCTCCACCAGCAAACGTTGATATTCCGCTTCGATGCGTTGCCGACGATAAAAATTAGCGATGTTGCGTTGTGCCAGTGTGTACATAAAGGCTCTCGGAAATTGCAAAGTTTGGCAGCGATATGTTTCAATCGTATGAACAAAGACATCCTGTAAAATTTCGTTTGCGATATCGCTATCAGGTGTGCGCGCAAGAATATAGCGAAATAGGCTAGGGGCGTGCTGTTGCAAAAGTTGGCTTTCTTCTGCCAAGTCGCTATTTTCTATAGAGGGAGTGTGCGTTGTCATAAATAAAAATAATTATTATTATCATTTTTATTTTATTGTCAATTATGGACTCTCAGAGATGAGAGTCCATCGATTGCTTAGAAGTACTTGGTGATACTTAAGCGAACATCACGACCAACGCCTGAGACAGACTCCCCTAAGTAGGGATAGTAGTCACGGTCAAAGAGGTTAGTCGCGGTCACTCTAATATTGGTATCTGGAATAAATTCAGGCTGCCATTGCGCAAATGCGCCATAGAGTGCATAGCCTTTCGACTTTGGGTATCCCCATGAATCGGCTTTAGGATCTCTATCTGCGGGAGAGCGGACTTGATGACCAACAAAGTCACCGGTGAGACCAAAGTTGGCATTCCATTGAGGGAGTTTATACCCCAACATAACATGTAAGGTATCTGGTGGGATCTCACCAATCCATGTTTTTTGCCCAAACCAAGGGTCTCGAGGGGAAGCGTCACGTTCACCCTTGATAGCGGAGTAGGCCATTTTACCGAATACATTCGGGCTATCATAAAATAGCTCAATTTCTAAGCCCTCAATGGTGTAACCGGGTAAGTTACGGTAATTGGATAAGGGGCGACCACAATCGCCAGTACCATTTTTCTTGGCTTCACAGTATTCACCACGGCGGCGGAATATCTCATCCTTTCCTCTGTTACGAAAAAGCGTGGTTCGTATTTGCAGCTGATCATTGGCCTGTATGACTTGATCAAAGTCGAGTATTGCGCCTAAACGTACCCCATCCATGCGCTCCTTACCCAAGTTTCGACTACTTCCGGTTAAACTACTATTGGCAAATTGCACCTCATATTGTTCATCAATAACAGGTGCACGCCATGTGCGGCTAACATCCCCGAATAAAGTGAGATTCGGTGTCGTTTTCCAAAGAATGCCTAAGTGAGGTGAAATACCACTATAAGTGACAGAACGGTAGTCATGACCAATTAGCGGGTCTTGCTCCATATAGGTTGCGGCTAAGTTTCCTTTACCTTTGTTCTGCACATAGTCATAACGTAAGCCTGGTGTGACAGTGAGTGTGTGCCAACTAATCGCATCTTGGAGATATACACTAGTGGTTTCTTGAACACCTGCTGGCATAAATTGTGGCTGATAATAACCATAGTTATATTTAGGGTTTTTCGCTTTTCCCGCATCAAACATCAAAATACCGCGATCATTTTTATGCCAACGAGCACCTATAGTAAGTTGATGTTCTAAACGACCAGTATCAAATAGACTTTCATTATGGATATCAAATAGCTGATCGGTATAGTCAACCCAACTTTTATTCCCTAAGCTGGAGGTTAAGTATTTTGAAGCATTTTCTGGTCGGGTATCATGCTGTTGACTCTTAGACCAAGCATAAGTTGTCGTTAAGTTGATCCAATCACTATTTTCAGGGATATAATTCCATTTCACACTATAGTTTTGATCTTGTTGATCCCGTTGGACCAATTTGCGTTTTATCGCACCGTCAAAACCATATTGCTCAATCTCTTTTTGCGTTGGTGTTGCTAACTCATCTCGTTTGGCTGCCCAAGGAACTAAGTTATCTGATTCGGAGCGCATTACCGATAGACTGAGCGTGTGTTCATCATTGAGATAAAGGTTGGTTTTCAGTAAATAAGAGAGTTGGTCAGCTTGCGAAAAGCCAAATCGAGTGCCATCGGGGCGGCGTAAATCATCCCCTTTTCGTTTACTGACATACAGCAAACCATCTGCAACGCCATTTAATGTTTTACCATATAGTGCTGAACTGTAAATATTTTGGCGATCATTAGTGTGATAGCTATATTTGAACATAGCGCCAAAATGTTGATCGGCAAGTAGTAAGTCTGCGGGATCTTTGGTGGTAATTTTAACGGTTCCGCCGAAACCACCATTACCATCCATAATATTATGTGGTCCTTTATCAACGTCAATGCGTTTAATCAGCTCAGGCTCGATAAACACAGAGCCTTGGCGATATTTTTCAAACCCTTTAGGGGCATCATCAAGGGTCACTTTGACATCTTCCACATCGCCCATGCCCCAAATATTTAGGGTTTGTCCACTGGGGCGAGGTGAACCTGATGAGGAGACCCCCGGTAGCTGATCAACTAATTCTGCAAGGTTATTAGCTTGAGTACGCTCAATATCCTTCAGTTTTAATACAGAGCTACCGGCACCGACACTGGAATTTAAATTACCAACAACAGAGAGCGCGGGGAATTGCACGACATCATCTTGTTGTTTTGTCTGTTTAACCTCTTCCGATGCACTTTGCCCAAATGCAGAGGAGGTAACAACAAGTAATCCAGCCAGAGAAAGGTGATTAAATGTTGATAAAAAGAGATGTGTAGAGTTATTGATTTTAAACCATGAAATATAATTTTTATTCATTATTTTCCTACTAATTAACCATTCTATAAACATCTTTAATGAGTCGTTTTGAGGTGGTTTTTCGGGTAATAAAAATAATAATTATTTTCATCTATGTTGCTTGCTTGAGGAATAATTGCACAGTCTATAAATATACTGTATATTTGAACAGTGTTGTTTGTCGATCAGATTGCTATGCGTAAAATAATTCATATCGATATGGACTGCTTCTATGCAGCGATAGAAATGCGTGATGACCCAAGTTTGCGCAATATTCCAATTGCCGTCGGTGGGAGTGCTGACCGCCGTGGTGTCATCAGTACCGCGAATTATGAAGCGAGGCGTTATGGCGTACATAGCGCCATGTCAACGGCGGTTGCATTAAGGTTGTGCCCTCATCTGAAAGTTGTACCGGGTAGGATGGCCCTTTATAAAGAAACCTCTTTACACATTCATAAAATCTTTTCCCAGTATACGGATTTAATAGAGCCTCTTTCTTGGGATGAAGCTTATTTGGATGTCAGTGAGTGTGAGCATTACCACGGCTCAGCGACATTGATTGCCCAAGCCATTCGCCAGCAAATTTTTGATGAACTGCAACTCACTGCTTCGGCAGGGATAGCCCCAATAAAGTTTTTAGCCAAGATAGCTTCTGATCTAAATAAACCGAATGGCCAATACGTGATCACGCCTCAAGCGTTGCCCGACTTTGTTTGGTCATTGCCATTAAAGAAAATTCCTGGGGTAGGGAAGGTAACCGCACAAAAATTACTCGATATGGGGCTAGAAACTTGTGGTGATGTACAAAGTTATGATGTGGTTAACTTAATCAAAGTGATGGGGAAATTTGGTCAAGTCCTGTGGGAGCGTTGCCATGGAATTGATGAACGCTCAGTCAATCCCGATAGGCTACGTAAATCTGTTGGTGTCGAACGCACACTGGCAGAAGATATTCAACATTGGGAAGATTGCTTACCATTACTTAATCAATTATATGAAGAGTTGGAAGTCAGGCTTATGAAAGTGAAACCGGACCGCCGTATTGCTCGGCAAGGGATAAAAATGAAATTTAATGACTTTCAGCAAACAACTCAAGAGCATGCTTATCCCATTTTAGACAAGCAAGACTTAATATCATTAGCTAAGCAAGTGTGGGAGCACCGCCGTAAAGATCGAGGTGTTAGGCTAGTGGGCCTGCATGTAACGTTATTAAGCCCACAGATAGAAAGGCAATTATTACTAGATTTCTAAAAAACACCCGCCATTAATGACGCTGATCCCATAAAGCTAGACCGTTCATTAAGACGGGTATTTGAAGAAACAATTAGTTTTTAACAGGGATCGCTTTTAAGACCGCTGTTAATAATTTCCAGTATTCACCAACACTGGCGATATGTACTCGCTCATCAGGTGAGTGCGCACCACGAATGGTTGGCCCAATAGAGACCATATCCATATCAGGGTAAGGCTTCTTGAATAGACCACATTCCAGACCTGCATGGATCACCATTACATTAGGAATTTTACCAAACAGTTTTTGGTAAGTTTCGCTAACTAAATGCATAACGGGTGAGTCTGCATCGGGTTGCCAACCTGGGTAGCTGCCTTCTGCACGGTATTGTGCTTGTGCGAGCTTGCTCACCGATGTCAGCATATTCACGACATAGTTTTTACCGCTGTCGATTAATGAACGAACGAGGAAAATCACTTCGGCTTTCTCTTCCGTCATCGTGACAACGCCTTCGTTAAGTGAGGTTTCTACCACACCTTTTGCGACATCGCTCATGCGGATCACACCATTTGGCGCCGCATTTAAGAAGAACACAAAGCGTTTTTGGCACTCTTCAGTCAGCGCTTTCAAGTTGCTTTGAGTTTCTTCTAATAAAAGAACTAAGTTTGGCTCAACAACGGCCAGTTCATTTTTTAAGATGTCTTCATAGCGTGCTCTTAGGGCTGTTAGTTCAGCGACTTTATCCGCTGGAACAGCGATAATCACATGCCCTTCACGAGGGATAGCATTACGAACGGTTCCCCCAGTGAATTCTAACAGTTTTAAACCAAGCTCTTCTTGGTGGCCCGCAAGGAAGCGTGCCAACAGCTTGTTAGCATTACCTAAACCTAAATGAACATCACCACCAGAGTGACCGCCTTTTAAGCCTTTTAATGTCATGGTGAAGGTTTTGTAGCCTTGCGGTACGGCTTCACGAGTGAGGTCAAATGTTGTTGTAAAATCAACACCACCCGCGCAACCCATATAGATTTCGCCTTCTTCTTCTGAGTCAGTATTGATCAGAATATCCGCTTGTAGCCAACCTGCTTGTAAGCCAAAAGCACCGTCCATGCCTGTTTCTTCGGTCATGGTTAACAGTACTTCAAGTGGCCCATGTTCAACGCTATCATCTGCTAGCACCGCAAGGGTAGATGCCATTCCGATACCGTTATCTGCACCTAAAGTTGTGCCTTCTGCCGTGACCCACTCTCCATCAACGTAAGGGCGGATAGGATCTTTGGTAAAATCATGTACCGTGTCATTATTTTTCTGCGGAACCATATCTAAGTGTGCTTGCAGCACAACAGGTTTACGATTTTCATAGCCAGGTGTTGCCGCTTTGCGGATCAAGATATTACCGACTTGGTCACGTTCTACATGAAACCCTTTTTGTTTTGACCATTCGATAATGTGTGTTGCTAGCGCTTCTTCATGATGAGAAGGATGGGGAATTGAACAAATTTTGGCAAAAATATCCCATAATGGCTGTGGTGACAATTTGGCTAGTTCAGACACGTTAGATCTCCTTAAGCGACTTTGGTCTTATTTATTTTTAGCTACTTATTCTGCTTAAAAGGTGTGGCACAGATATTCAGGCCACACGATTGATTTTCTCAGCATACACCTAATTGTTATAAATAGTCAGTGTAAATCATATTAATTCATCACAATTATCCGTTTTTGCTGGTTTTTGCTGTGTCAAATCACTATAATCTCGCGCAACCTTTTTTCCGCAAGACACATTTCAGTATTACTCAGCAGTCGGGACCCGAATTTTATGAGCGAAAAATATGTCGTAACGTGGGATATGTTGCAAATACATGCCCGTAAACTCGCACAACGTTTATTACCAGTCGAACAATGGACCGGCATTATCGCGGTTAGCCGTGGTGGCCTTGTACCAGGTGCACTTCTTGCACGTGAATTGGGTATCCGCCATGTTGATACCGTATGCATCTCCAGCTATGACCATGACAACCAGCGTGAATTGAAAGTCATTAAACGTGCCGAAGGTGATGGGGAAGGTTTCATTGTCATTGACGACCTCGTTGACACTGGTGGTACTGCAAAAGCCATTCGTGATATGTACCCGAAAGCACATTTTGTGACAATTTTTGCAAAACCAGCAGGCCGCCCATTGGTGGATGATTATGTCGTTGATATTCCACAAAACACGTGGATTGAACAGCCATGGGATATGGGCGTGGTGTTTGTAAAGCCTTTGTGTGAGCAAGATAAATAAACCATAACGGTTTTGAGTTAGATCTAAATGACAGGTAAAAATAGCGCTAATATGGGGTGTGCCCTTTATTATGATGCTTAAAACATTATTACCTAATAAAATTAAACACGAAACGTTATGATAAGGGGGATGCAATGGCATTCCCTTTTTATTTTAGCTCAATCGACAGGTTATCAGGATGACTCAACAAAATCTCTCCGAAAAACTGTTCAAGCCAAAAGTTAAGCAAACTGAAACATCAACATTAGTTTCTTACTCCGCTTATAGCGCCCCTATTGTCAATAGCCATTCGGTATTAAGTGGTGCCCAGCACGCGGGCTGGTATCGTATGATCAATCGCTTGTTGTGGATTTGGCGTGGTATTGACGCTTTAGAAATTGAAGAGGTTTTGAGCCGTATTGCGGTAACAGAAGCCGAACGTAGTGATGAACATTTACTTGATACCATCATTGGTAATCGTCGCGGTAACTGGTGCTTTGAGTGGTCTCATCAAGCCATGCAATGGCAACAAAAAGCCTTGCAGTTTGAAGGAGGAGAAAAAGCCAGTCGGGCATGGTTGCGTGCTGCCAATTTGTACAGTATTGCCGCTTACCCTTTTATAAAAGGCGATGAATTAGCGGATCAAGCGATTCTCTTGGCATGCAAAGCCTATGATAGCGCCGCACAATTTTCGCGTTATAAACTGAAAAAAATCGCGTTTAAGGTCGATGGTAATAAAGAGGTATGTGGCTTTTTACATATCCCTTCAACGGGTCAGGGGCCTTATCCGACAGTCATGGTATGTGGAACGCTGGATAGTTTACAAATCGATTATTGCCGTTTTTTCCGTGACTACCTTGAGCCACTTGGTATTGCCATGTTGACATTAGATATGCCGTCAATTGGCTATTCAATTAAATATAAGCTATCCCAAGAAACCAGTGAACTCCATGAGCAAGTGGTTCGCCAGCTAAACACAATCCCATGGATAGACCATACACGCTTTGGCCTTGTTGGGTTGCGCTTTGGCGCCAATGTCGCTTTAAGGCTTGCCTATATGTGCCCTGATAAAATCAAAGCTGTCGCTGTCTTAGGGCCAGTTGTACACAGTTTATTGCATGAAGAAAAATATCAGCGCGATATTCCACGTATGGAGCTGGATGTTTTCGCCAGTCGTTTAGGAATTTATCATGTTGATGGTGCGGCATTACGGCATGAATTAAGTTGCTATTCATTAAAAAATCAAGGGCTTTTAGGGCGTCGTTGTCGTGTGCCTATGATGTCGGTTTATTGGAAAGGTGATATTTATAGTCCTAAAGCAGAATCCGATTTGATCAGGCGTTCATCAATGGATAGCCATATATTAACCCTGCCAGAGACACCTGTTTTTGAAAACTTCCAAAAGTCACTGAGTGAAACAACAGATTGGTTAAAAAGTAAAATTGTTTAATTTTATTTAATAACTTGATTATTTTTTAACTTTTGTTAAAAAGGGATCTTCTCAAAAAGGAGATCCTTACATGGCGTTACCTACTGATTACTCTAATGGGAAGTATTTAAAGAAGTTTTCTGCTTTAGGACCTTATCTACGAGAAAAGCAATGTTTAGATGGTTGCTATTTTTTCGATAGCCTGACTGTTTGCGTTAATGTCAATTCAGCACCAGAAAGACGCGAGTTTTGGGGCTGGTGGATGCTATTATCGCCAAATGAAGATGGGTTTGAGTATTCATACCATTTGGGCTTGTACAATGTTCATGGTACTTGGCAAGATAAGCCACTGAAAGATAATGCAACCCTTGATATCATTGAGCAGAACCTCATATCCTTCCATCAATCCCTTTCCAAACAACTTTCTGAGCTTGAGCTATCTTTGTTTCCTTCCGCAAAAATGGCAGAATTTAAATTGGAATTAAGCGCATAAAATTGTTTTAAGCCAACTTTTGTTGAATTTAGCGTTATGCCTGTTGGCATAACGCGCTCCAACTGATAAAAATGATACCTAATTTGTATTGATTAATTTTAATGGCAGAAAAATGATGAAAAATAGCCAGACACTTGTTGTTAAATTAGGCACTAGTGTATTGACCGGAGGCTCACGGCAATTGAACCAAGCTCATATTGTTGAGTTAGTCAGGCAGTGTGCGCAACAATATCAAAAAGGGCATCGTATTATTATTGTCACGTCTGGCGCTATCGCTGCTGGTCGTGAACACCTTAATTACCCCGAGCTTCCAGCGACAATCGCGTCGAAGCAGCTTCTTGCAGCGGTAGGGCAAAGCCGCCTTATTCAGTTATGGGAACGTCTATTCTCTATTTATGGTATTCATATTGGGCAGATGCTGTTGACACGGGCCGATCTGGAAGACAGAGAGCGCTTTTTGAATGCCCGAGATACATTGCAGGCTCTGCTTGATAATGGCATTGTGCCTGTGATTAATGAGAATGATGCTGTCGCAACCGCTGAAATTAAAGTGGGGGATAATGATAATTTATCAGCCCTTGCCGCTATCCTTGGTGATGCTGACAAATTGCTATTATTGACAGATATTGAAGGGTTATTTGATTCTGACCCTCGTAGTAACCCGAATGCAAAACTGATCCCAGAAGTGTATGGCGTCAATGATGAATTGCGTGAAATGGCGGGGGGAAGTGTTACTGGTCTGGGAACGGGGGGGATGGCAACTAAGTTGCAAGCCGCCGATGTTGCAGGAAGAGCAGGAATAGATGTCATTATTGCGGCAGGTAATAAGCCAGATGTGATCAACGCGGTGATTGAAGATATTCCAGTAGGCACGCGGTTTTATGGGCAGAAAAACCCAATGGAAAACCGCAAGCGTTGGATCTTTGGTGCTCCAGCGGCTGGCGATATATATATCGATGATGGCGCTCAACTTGCTATTATGGAAAAAGGAAGCTCCTTACTGCCGAAAGGCATCAAAAAAATTGAAGGTGATTTTTCCCGTGGTGCCGTTGTACGGATACGGAATATGGCAGGTAAAGATCTTGCTCACGGGGTCACTCATTATAATAGTGACGCTTTAAGAATGATTGCGGGCCATCATTCACAGGAAATAGGCCGCATACTGGGCTATGAACATGGCTCTGTAGCTGTCCACCGCGACGATATGATAGTGGGTTAATTATGTTAGAACAAATGGGAAAATCGGCTCGTGAAGCCTCATGGCAACTCGCCCAATTAAGTACAAAACAAAAAAATGCGGCTTTAGAGCAAATTGCTGATCTACTGGAACAAGAAAGTGCAGCAATTCTTGCCGCTAACGAAAAAGACATAGAACAAGCTCGTGCAAATGGGATGTCGCCTGCACTGCAAGATCGTTTATTACTAACGCCAGAGCGCCTAAAAAATATCGCGGATGATGTTAGAAAAGTGTGCCAATTAGCCGATCCTGTCGGGCAAGTGATTGATGGCAATCTGTTGGATAGCGGTTTAAATTTACAACGTCGCCGTGTGCCACTAGGGGTTGTTGGGGTGATCTATGAAGCTCGCCCAAATGTGACCGTTGACGTGGCTGCTTTATGCTTAAAAACAGGTAACGCGGCTATTTTACGTGGTGGTAAAGAAACGCATAATACCAATTTGGCTATCACAGACGTGATCCAAAAAGCATTAAAAAATAGCGGCATATCGGCGAATGCTATTCAAGCGATTAATAACCCTGATCGTGAATTAGTGGCGCAGCTACTCAAATTAGATCGTTATGTTGATATGCTGATCCCAAGAGGTGGAGCAGGGCTACATAAATTGTGTCGTGAGCAATCGACGATCCCTGTGATCACCGGTGGGATTGGTGTTTGTCACACATTTGTTGATGAATCAGTTGATTTTGATAAAGCAATCAACGTGCTGATTAATGCAAAAGTCCAACGTCCAAGCGCTTGTAATTCACTTGAAACCGTATTGGTTCATGAAAAAATTGCGGCGGCGTTTTTACCTCTACTAAGCCAAAAAATGGCTGAACAGCAGGTCACTTTACATGCCAGCAAGCAAGCTATGCCGTACTTGCAAAAAGGGCCTGCAAAAGTGGTCGATGTCACGCCTGAAAACTTAGTGGATGAGTGGTTATCACTCGATCTGAATGTTGAAATTGTCTCGGGAATTGATGCGGCAATCGACCATATTCGAACCTATGGCACCGCACACTCCGATGCTATTTTAACGGAATCTATCCGCCAAGCTGACTACTTTGTCCTACGTGTAGATTCTGCGGCAGTGTATGTCAATGCAAGTACTCGGTTTACCGACGGAGGTCAATTTGGACTAGGCGCTGAAGTTGCTGTGAGTACACAAAAACTGCATTCTCGTGGTCCAATGGGATTAGATGCCTTGACGACATACAAATGGATTGGTTATGGAGACTTCCTTAACCGAGCTTAAAAGTTAAATAATAATAATTAGGCCACACTTAGCGTGTGGCTTTGTTTTTATGATTATTGGTTGTTTTGAGACTAAAAAATCTATAACGCGTAGCGTATGCCTCGTAATGATCATGACAATGGGATGAATCAAAATGTTTTACATAATAGGTCCGAGAGGTTCAGGGAAAACAACAATCGGTAGGCGATTGGCTGATTATAAAGCATGTCAATTCATTGATACCGATAAATTGATTGTTGAACGTGCGGGAACCAGTATTGCGCGGATAGTAGAACAACATGGCTGGGAATACTTTCGTCACTTAGAAAGTGAAGTATTAAAATCGATAGCCGATCCAGATGCCGTGGTATCGACGGGGGGCGGCATTATCCTATCTGAAGAAAACCAACGTGTGATGCGTGATAATGGCACGGTGATCTATTTGAGCGCGAAACCAGAGGTTTTGGCGGCGAGACTAGCAGCAGAGCCGCAAGCTGATCAACGTCCAAGCTTAACAGGCAAATCAATATTAGAAGAAATTGAAGAGGTCATGTCACAAAGGGAGCCTCTTTATCAAGCAACCGCACATTATGTGATTGATGCGGAGCTGCCCGTCGAGACAATTATCACTCAATTAACAAATTTGGCTTAAAAGCATCGTGCTTCAAGGCACTTTAGGAGTAAACTACTTAGCTTAATTCTGGTTTTCAAGACATAATTATCTGTTGGAATGATAAAAGAAGACAAAACATAGGGATTTATTATGCTGGCAAATATGCTCAGGGCAGTACTTAGATTTTTATTTCGTATCCGCGTACTGGGAGACGAAAAAGAGTTATATCAAGACAAATGTCTAATTACACCTAACCATGTTTCATTCATTGATGGGATATTAATTGCGCTGTTTTTACCTATCAAGCCTGTGTTTGCAGTTTATTCGACTGTTGCAACACCGAGAATGATCAAACTACTAAAACCTTATGCTGATATTGTTCCTCTTGATCCGGCAAACCCTCTGGGGATCCGCAAACTAGTCAAAGAAGTTGAAAAAGGCCGCCCAATCGTTATTTTCCCTGAAGGGCGTATCAGCGTTCACGGCTCGCTGATGAAAATTTATGACGGTGCGGCATTTGTTGCGGCAAAATCAGGGGCAAAAGTGGTACCTATTCGCATTGAAGGCGCTGAAAGGAGTTATTTTAGCCGCCTAAAAGGTATTATTCCTTTGAAATGGTTTCCTCAAATCACTCTGCATATTTTACCCGCTGAAACTATCCCTATGCCTGAAGCGGCAAAAGCGATTGAACGCCGTCGTTTAGCCGGTATTCATTTATATAGCATTATGAAGTCAGCACGTATGGCTTGCCGTCCTCAAGTCACACTGGTTGAAGAATTTATTCAGAGCGTAAAACGCTTTGGGCGCCGTTCGCCATGTATTGAAGATATTAATTTTAAAGAAGATAACTACCAAACGCTGTTGAAAAAATCGTTAGGCGTTGGGCGAATAATCGAACGTTATACCCATGAAAATGAGCGTATTGGCCTATTATTACCAAATACAACAGTGACGGCGGCCGCTATTTTCGGGGCTTTAATGCGTGGACGAGTTCCTGCCATGCTGAATTATACGGCGGGTAGCCATGGTATTCGTAATGCACTTAAAGCTTCTCAAGCAAAAGTTATCTTTACGTCACGACAATTTCTTGAAAAAGGCAATTTAACCCATATTCCAGAGCAAGTTACTGAAGCAAATTGGATTTACCTTGAAGATTTAAAAGATACCGTAACTTGGCAAGATAAATTATGGATAGTTAAACACCTATTAATGCCAGCTAAGGCCGTGATTCCTCGTAAGGCTGAAGATGAAGCATTAGTACTGTTTACTTCTGGTTCAGAAGGCACGCCAAAAGGGGTTGTGCACAGCCACGCTAGCCTTATGGCAAACGTTGAGCAAATTAAAACCATCGCAGACTTTACGCCTCGTGACCGTTTTATGTCATCGTTGCCACTCTTTCACGCTTTTGGGTTAACGGTTGGGCTATTTATTCCTCTCTTTTCAGGAAGCCGGGTCTTTTTATACCCAAGCCCACTCCATTACCGAGTTATCCCTGAATTAGTGTATGACAAAAATTGCACTGTGTTATTTGGCACATCAACATTTTTGGCTAACTACGCACGTTTTGCTCATCAATATGATTTTGCACGATTACGCTATGTTGTTGCGGGTGCTGAAAAATTATCAGATAGCACCAAGAAGATTTGGTTTGATAAATTCGGCATTCGTATTCTTGAAGGTTATGGTGTGACTGAGTGTGCGCCTATTGTCTCTATCAATGTTCCGATGGCCTCTAAAGAAGGCACGGTAGGGCAAATATTGCCACAAATGGACTCCCGTATTATCCCAATTTCCGGGATTGAAAATGGAGGCAAGTTGCAACTCAAAGGGCCAAATATCATGAAAGGGTATTTGCGTGTTGAAGCGCCCGGCGTTCTTGAAAAACCATCGGCAGAAAACCAGCATGGTGAGCAAGAAGAAGGATGGTATGACACAGGTGATATCGTCGTACTTGATGAACTCAATTACTGCACGATTAAAGGCCGTGTCAAAAGATTTGCGAAGCTTGCTGGTGAAATGGTTTCACTCGAAAGTATTGAACAGATGGTATTCAGTTTGTCGCCAAACGCCCATCATGCTGTGGTTACGAAACCGGATAGCAGTAAAGGCGAGGCATTGGTCCTGTTTACCACAGATAAAGAGCTGGATAGAAGTGCACTTTCATCTGCCGCAAAAAGTAAGGGCTTAACCGAATTAGCTGTGCCGCGGGATATTCGTGTTGTAAAAGAGTTACCAGTGCTCGGAACGGGTAAAACAGATTTCGTTACGCTTAAACAGATGGCGTTAGAGGATTGAAGGTATGCAAGATGTCAATGCGCCACTCATGAGCCGAGGGATGAAAGCGGTTCTGGCTTCGCAGTTTCTTTCCGCTTTTGCTGATAATGCGCTGTTATTTGCCATTTTAGCCCAGTTAAAAGCGGAGTTTTATCCTGAATGGAGCCATCCCGTATTACAGATGGTCTTTGTATTTACCTATATCATCTTAGCGCCATTTGTAGGGCAAGTTGCTGATCGCTTCTCGAAAGGGCGTGTCATGTTAGTTTCAAACTTGTTTAAGTTTATTGGCGCGCTGGGGATCTGCTTGGGTCTTAACCCATTCCTTTGTTATGGCCTTGTTGGGATTGGCGCAGCATCATATTCCCCTGCAAAATACGGTATCTTAGGTGAACTAACCAGTGGCGATAACTTAGTAAAAGCAAACGGCGTTATGGAAGCATCAACAATCGCCGCTATATTAGTTGGCTCAGTTGTTGGCGGTATTTTATCTGATGTTAGCCTAATATTAGCCCTTGCGACCTGTGCTGTGCTTTATGCGTTAGCGGTAATTGCCAATTTTTATATTCCTCGATTAGTTGCCGCTCGCCCTGGTAAAGGTTGGCATTTTAAAAAACTATTTATTGATTTTTGGACAGCCTGC
The DNA here is from genome assembly GCF_028482435.1 of Providencia sp. PROV119. Lineage (NCBI taxonomy): Bacteria > Pseudomonadati > Pseudomonadota > Gammaproteobacteria > Enterobacterales > Morganellaceae > Providencia > Providencia sp. PROV119. The sequence continues at coordinate 6,461 of NZ_JAMPQL010000015.1, read as the reverse complement.
CGCACGCTGTGGGCAAACCAAGAAAGCCGTTTTTCATTGGTCGGAACTAGCATGTTTTGGGGCGCGGGTGTCACTTTACGCTTCTTATTAGTGGCATGGGTTCCTATCGCATTAGGCTTACAAGATAATGCAACGCCAACCTACCTAAATGCCGCGGTTGCCGTCGGTATTGTCGTGGGAGCGGGGCTTGCCGCAAAATTTATTACATTAAAAACCGTATCACGCTGTATTCCCGCAGGGATTGTGATTGGCGTTATGGTGATATTACTTGCTCTGCAAACTAAACTCATGCCTTCTTACGCTATCTTGGCTGTATTAGGGATTTTTGGTGGGCTATTTGTAGTTCCTCTCAATGCGTTACTGCAAGAAAAAGGTAAGGAAACGGTTGGGGCTGGTAACGCGATAGCGGTGCAAAACCTAGGTGAAAATAGCGCCATGCTTATTATGTTAGGGCTATATTCACTGGCAATGAAAGCTGGGTTGTCTGTGATTAGTGTCGGTATTGGCTTTGGCTCGGTATTTGCTATCGCAATTGCTGGGTTGTGGATCTGGGATCGCGCACGCAAAAAATAGGCATGTAAAGGTAAACAATCAAATGAAAAATGAAAGTTATCTCGAAACATTAAGCGTTCAGCTTGGTCAGCTCCTCAAAAAACAAGGTAAAACGATAACCTGTGCGGAGTCATGTACCGGCGGGTGGATTGCAAAAGTATTGACGGATATTGCCGGTAGTTCGGATTACTTTCATAGAGGGTTTGTGACATACAGTAATGAGGCAAAACACCAGATGATCGGTGTGACAGAAGCCTCATTGCAGAAGTATGGCGCAGTGAGTGAGCAAGTCGTTTCGGAGATGGCGCTTGGTGCACTTAAAGAAGCCGCCGCTGATGTGGCGGTTTCCGTCAGCGGTATCGCAGGTCCCGGTGGCGGTAGTGAGGAAAAACCGGTTGGTACTGTTTGGTTTGGATTTGCTCAAAAACACTCTACAGGTACTGTTAATATTACGACTAAGCATTGTGTGTTCCAAGGTGATAGAAATGCAGTTCGTTTACAATCAACCGCTTATGCACTTGAAACACTTTTACAAATGTTAAGTTAAAAATCTTCTTGATACTGTATGATTATACAGTATACTTGTCATCAACAAACCGAATTCAATCGTTCTATTTGCAGTGGGAGAGTCCATTGCACCAAAGGGAGTGAACATGGCTATCGATGAAAACAAACAAAAGGCATTAGCTGCAGCGTTAGGTCAAATTGAAAAGCAATTTGGTAAAGGCTCTATCATGCGTCTTGGTGAAGACCGCTCAATGGACGTAGAAACTATTTCAACAGGCTCTTTATCTCTTGATGTGGCTTTAGGTGCAGGTGGTTTGCCATTAGGGCGTATTGTCGAAATTTATGGTCCTGAATCTTCTGGTAAAACAACACTCACGTTGCAAGTTATTGCAGCAGCACAACGTAGCGGAAAAACCTGTGCATTTATCGACGCTGAACATGCGCTAGATCCAATCTATGCGAAAAAACTGGGTGTTGATATCGATAACCTTCTATGTTCTCAACCTGATACTGGTGAGCAAGCACTAGAGATTTGTGATGCACTGACGCGTTCAGGCGCTGTTGATGTCATTATCGTTGACTCCGTAGCCGCATTAACACCAAAAGCTGAAATTGAAGGTGAAATCGGTGACTCACACATGGGCTTAGCGGCTCGTATGATGAGCCAAGCGATGCGTAAATTAGCGGGTAACTTAAAGAACTCGAATACACTTTTAATCTTCATTAACCAAATCCGTATGAAGATCGGCGTTATGTTTGGTAACCCTGAAACCACTACAGGTGGTAACGCTCTGAAATTCTACGCTTCTGTTCGTTTAGATATTCGCCGTATCGGTGCTGTCAAAAATGGTGAAGAAATTGTAGGTAGCGAAACACGCGTTAAAGTTGTTAAAAACAAAGTTGCTGCGCCATTTAAACAGGCTGAATTCCAAATCCTTTATGGTGAAGGCATTAACACCTATGGTGAATTGATCGACTTAGGTGTTAAACATAAGTTGATTGAAAAAGCCGGTGCTTGGTATAGCTATAACGGTGATAAAATCGGTCAAGGTAAAGCAAACGCGACAACGTATCTGAAAGAGCATCGGGAAATTGCAGAAGAACTCGATAAAAAATTGCGTGAAATGCTTTTAACGCACACTGGTGAGTTTAGCAGCGCAGCGGCTGACTATATCAGTGAAACTGATGAAGATGAGACACCAGAAGAATTTTAATACGAACTTATTAGTTTGATAAATAAGAAGATTATAAACGCCACTCTAAAATGAGTGGCGTTTTTTTGTTTTTCATTTGAGCTATAATGGGATGAACAATGGTTTTTCTGTGGAAAAATAGCCCATTGAAAGGTATAAACATACTTTCAGAAAATATTCAGACGCTTTACAATGAAAGCCACGAATGGATGTATCTATACTACAAAAAATTCAAGGCGCAGCGAGGCGACAAAAAAATAAGTCGCTAAGAACATGTATCATGTCTGTAACTAGGACGAGTGAACATAGTCAACCATGCTACAACTTGAAGTATGAAGAGTATAAATTTTACTTCTACACAAAGAGACTTTATCTTATCAGTCACTTTTTAATCGGAGAGTTGATTAGAGGTGATGTTACATTCCATCTCAACAATTCGTAATTCAGTTTCCAGCTTGAAATCGGGATAATTATGAGTAAAAGCACCGCTGAGATCCGTCAAGCGTTTCTCGACTTTTTTCATACAAAAGGTCATCAGGTGGTCAGTAGCAGTTCGCTAGTGCCAAACAATGACCCAACATTATTGTTCACTAACGCAGGGATGAACCAGTTCAAAGATGTTTTTCTTGGTCTGGATAAAAGAGCATATTCCCGAGCGACAACAGCACAAAGATGTGTGCGAGCAGGTGGTAAACATAACGATTTAGAAAACGTTGGCTACACAGCCCGCCACCATACTTTCTTTGAAATGCTTGGCAACTTTAGCTTCGGTGATTACTTCAAACATGATGCAATCAACTTTGCTTGGGAGCTATTAACTGGGAAAGAATGGTTCAACTTACCAAAAGAAAAATTGTGGGTGACCGTCTACGAGACCGATGATGAGGCCTATGATATTTGGCACAAAGAAGTCGGTATTCCTGTAGATCGTATTATCCGTATTGGTGATAACAAAGGGGCGCCATACGCATCTGATAACTTCTGGCAGATGGGGGATACAGGTCCTTGTGGTCCATGTACCGAAATTTTCTATGATCATGGTGAGCATATCTGGGGTGGCCCTCCAGGAAGCCCTGAAGAAGATGGTGACCGTTATATCGAAATCTGGAACATCGTTTTCATGCAGTTTAACCGTCAATCCGATGGCACGATGGAACCACTACCTAAGCCGTCAGTGGATACAGGGATGGGGCTTGAACGTATTGCGGCAGTATTGCAGCATGTCAACTCTAACTATGATATCGATATTTTCCAAGAGCTGATCGCAGCAGCCGCTAAAGCGACAGGTTCTAACGACCTTTCAAATAAATCACTTCGTGTCATTGCTGACCATATCCGTTCTTGTGCATTCCTCGTGAGTGATGGTGTTATTCCATCCAACGAAGGACGTGGTTATGTATTGCGCCGTATTATTCGCCGTGCAGTACGTCATGGTTATATGCTGGGAGCAAAAGACACTTTCTTCTACAAACTAGTGGCGCCACTCATTAACGTTATGGGGGCCGCAGCGGATGAACTGGCTCGTCAGCAATCTACTGTTGAAAAAGTACTTAAAACTGAAGAAGAACAGTTCGCTCGTACCTTAGAGCGCGGCCTACAGCTACTTGATGAAGAACTAGCTGCCCTTAAAGGGGATACCTTAGATGGTGAAACGGTATTCCGTTTATATGATACATACGGCTTCCCGATGGATTTAACCGCTGATGTGTGTCGTGAACGTAATATTAAGGTTGACGAAGAAGGCTTTGAGCGCGCAATGGAAGACCAGCGTCGTCGTGCTAGAGAATCAAGTGGCTTTGGTACTGACTATAATTCACTGATTAAGGTCGAAAAGCACAGCGAATTTTCTGGTTATGCCTATAATGAACAATTAGCAACAATAACTGCCATCTATAAAAATGGCCAGCCAGTCGATTCCCTGAACGCAGGTGAAGAAGGTTTGGTGATCCTTGATAAAACGGCGTTTTACGCAGAATCAGGTGGTCAAGTCGGTGATACAGGTTTGTTGCGTAATGATAGCGGTAGCTTTATCGTGACGGATACCCAAAAATATGGTCAAGCGATTGGTCATATTGGTAAGGTAGAATCAGGCTCTTTGGTGATTAATCATCGTATTGATGCCAAAATCGATGTGGAAAGACGTGATGCAATCCGTCTGAATCACTCAGCGACTCACTTGTTACATGCCGCTTTACGTCAAGTGCTAGGTGAGCATGTATCACAAAAAGGCTCTTTAGTTAATGATAAATACTTGCGCTTTGACTTCTCACATTTTGAGGCTATGACAGCCGCTCAGTTGCGCGAAGTTGAAGATATCGTTAACGCACAAATTCGTAAGAATACACCAATTGAAACGGAACTTATGGATTTAGAGAGTGCAAAAGCGAAAGGTGCGATGGCACTATTCGGTGAGAAATACGAAGAGCGCGTACGTGTTCTGAGTATGGGCGGTGATTTCTCTATCGAACTTTGTGGTGGTACGCATGCAAGCCGTACTGGTGATATTGGTTTGTTCCGTATTCTCAGTGAGTCTGGTACAGCGGCAGGTGTGCGTCGTATTGAAGCGACAACAGGTGAGAGCGCATTGGAAAGTGTTCATAGCCAGTCAGAGCAACTTAATGCGATAGCTCATCTTCTCAAAGGCGATATGAGTAGCTTAGTTGAAAAAGTTAAGTCTGCATTGGAAAAATCTCGTCAGCTAGAAAAAGAGATTTTGCAATTAAAAGATCAACAAGCATCGCAAGAAAGTGCTTCACTAAGTAGCAAAGCAAAAGATATCAAAGGCGTTAAATTACTTGTTAGTCAATTAAATAATACTGAACCTAAGCTTTTGAGAACCATGGTTGATGATCTCAAAAATCAGTTGAAATCAGCGATTATCGTGCTTTCAACAACAAGTGGTGATAAAGTCAGTATAATTGTTGGTGTAACTAATGATTTGACTGCTAAAATAAAGGCGGGTGATTTGATATCCTATGTTGCTCAACAAGTCGGTGGTAAAGGCGGTGGGCGCCCAGACATGGCTCAGGCTGGTGGTACGGATGTGAGTGCGTTACCAACAGCTATGGCAAGTGTAGAAGATTGGGTGTCTTCACGGCTCTAGCTACTGGGGAAGTTACCTCATACACCGTGAGGTAACTTTCGCTGTTGCAACATTGTTAAAGTGTTGTAAGTGGTGTTATATTTTGTATGTATATAATTAAAAATGATTGCCTTGATGGCATCAATGCTTTAGGTGTATATCATTGCTTTACGTTTTCACGGTGTGTGATGGACAATAGCGGGGGAAACCTAGAGACCCGACTCTTTTAATATTTCAAGGAGCAAAGAATGCTTATTCTGACTCGTCGAGTTGGTGAAACACTCATGATAGGCGATGAGGTAACAGTTACGGTACTGGGAGTAAAAGGCAATCAAGTTCGTATTGGTGTCAATGCCCCAAAGGAAGTTTCTGTTCACCGTGAAGAAATTTATCAACGGATCCAGGCTGAAAAGACTCAACCAGACAATCAATAATAATGAATAAGCGTCCATATCTTGACCCACACAGCAAAGATGGACGCTTGTCTTTTATCTATATCCCTTCCTATATTTAATTTTTTCTCGCTTCCCTGTGGCTAATTGGCCTTTTATTCTATGGCCCTTACCACTTCTCTTGCACTGCATATGATGATTAACATGTTTTGCTAGCATATTTTCACGATTGAATTTCACAATGAGTCGTTTTTTTACGACCTTAAAAATTGTGAAATTACCCCGTGATGAATATGATTTTCGATGCTAAACTAATCATCTTGCTTGTGAAATGTGCAAACGATCATTGAAAAGTAAAAAGTTTGGAAAAATTGTTTGACTTCTAAAGCGAGGAAAGTAATATGTGCGCCACACAGAGACGAGATGTCAAAAACAAATCGCCTGTGACTAAAAACGGTGAGGTGGCCGAGAGGCTGAAGGCGCTCCCCTGCTAAGGGAGTATGCGGTCAAAAGCTGCATCGAGGGTTCGAATCCCTCCCTCACCGCCATTTTAGATGCTGCATCCGTAGCTCAGCTGGATAGAGTACTCGGCTACGAACCGAGCGGTCGGAGGTTCGAATCCTCCCGGATGCACCATATTTAACCCTATAAGTAAAGCTGGTGGGGTTGCGTTTTGGTTTTTAAGAACTGAAACAACAGTAGTCATTGAGAAGTGTAGAGTTTGATATTGTAATG